>CAJUDU010000040.1 GCA_910584935.1 uncultured Butyricicoccus sp.
ACGGTGGTGTGGGAGGTCGGCAGGTGAACTAATCGCCTGCCTCCTACCCGATTCCATGCATCCCACAAGGGATGCGGCAATCAAGTGTTTTCGGAAAACTCCGCGAGCGTCAGCCCTTCATTATGGTCAAGTGCCCAGGAAATGTTCCAAGGGCTGGTGAACAGCAGCAGATAATTCCCGTGGAAATCCTGCACCACTTTGGTGTCGCTTGTCAACGTCAGCGCCTTATAATCAAAAGTTTCCGCATCTACGTTTTCAATCCAGCGCAAATGTTCATATGGCAGCATTTCGCGGATGATTTCCACTTTATATTCATTTTTCAGCCGGTATTCCAGCACTTCAAACTGTAATTGTCCAACAACGCCGACAATCACTTCTTCCATGCCGGAATTGGGTTCATGAAAAATCTGGATAGCGCCTTCCTGCGCAATCTGTTCCACGCCTTTGACAAACTGCTTGCGTTTTAAAGTATCTTTTTGTCGTACCCGTGCGAAAAGTTCGGGTGCAAAGGTTGGGATACCGGAAAAAATGCATTTGCGTGATGGGTCACAAACCGTATCGCCAATGGAAAAAATGCCTGGGTCAAACACGCCGATGATATCGCCCGCATAGGCTTCATCCACGATTGAGCGGTCCTGCGCCATTAACTGCTGAGGCTGGGCAAGCTGTATTTTTTTCCCGCCCTGCACATGCCAGACATCCCGTCCGCGTTCAAATTTGCCCGAACAAATGCGCATAAACGCAATGCGGTCGCGATGGGCTTTGTTCATATTTGCTTGGATTTTGAACACAAATGCCGAAAATTTCTCCTCAAATGGGTCAATGGTACCAATATCCGCCTGCCGCGCCGTAGGCGGCGGCGTCATCACCAGGAATTTTTTCAGGAAAGGTTCTACGCCAAAATTCGTCAGCGCTGACCCGAAAAACACAGGGGATAATTTGCCATGGTGTACAGCATCCAAATCAAACGCATCTCCTGCGCCGGCAAGCAGTTCCATATCGTCGGCAAGGGTTTGATACTGCATCTCAGAAAGCAATGCTTTTAGTTCAGGAGAATCAAACTGTAAATGGGTTGCTTTGGCTTCGTGCCGTGCGTCTGCACCTTCAAACGCAATCACTTCTTCATCCATGCGGTCATAAACGCCCTTAAATTCCTTGCCCGAACCGATGGGCCAATTGACCGCAAAAGTGCCGATGCCCAGTTCATTTTCGATTTCTTCAAGCAGTTCATAGGGATCACGGGAATCACGATCCATTTTATTGATAAACGTAAAAATCGGCACGCCGCGCATGGCGCATACCTTAAATAATTTCCGGGTCTGAGCCTCTACGCCTTTGGATGCGTCAATGACCATCACGGCGCTGTCTGCCGCCATCAGCGTGCGGTATGTGTCCTCAGAAAAGTCCTGGTGCCCAGGGGTATCCAAAATATTGATACATTTATCCCCATAGCGGAACTGCAGCACCGATGATGTGACCGAA
Source organism: uncultured Butyricicoccus sp. (assembly GCA_910584935.1). Lineage (GTDB taxonomy): Bacteria > Bacillota > Clostridia > Oscillospirales > Butyricicoccaceae > Butyricicoccus_B. The sequence continues at coordinate 1,483 of CAJUDU010000040.1, forward strand.
ATGCCGCGCTGCTTTTCAATTTCCATCCAGTCAGAAACCGCATGGCGGCTATTTTTTTTACCTTTGACCATACCAGCTTCCTGGATTGCACCGCCATACAGCAAAAATTTTTCTGTAATTGTTGTTTTACCGGCATCGGGGTGTGAAATAATTGCAAATGTCCGCCGGTTGCCGATTTCCTGTCTGAAGTCAGACAAATATAATCCCTCCATATCGGCGGATATCCCGCCGGAAACTTAAATTTCACGCCTGCCTTCCAGCGCGCGCATCAGTGTCACTTCATCGACATATTCCAAATGCCCACCCACTGGCATTCCATATGCCAGCCGTGAAATACGAATGCCAAAGGGGCGCAGCAAGCGTGAAAGATACATGGCTGTGGCTTCGCCCTCAGTATCCGGATTGGTGGCAATAATGACTTCCCGCACATCCTCATTTTCATCTGCCACACGCACCATCAGTTCTTTGATGCGGATATCATCCGGGCCAATGCCGCCAAGCGGGGAAATGGTACCATGCAGCACATGGTATAAGCCGTTGTATTCGCGGGTGCGTTCAAAGGCAATAACGTCCTTTGGATCGGTGACAACACAAATGACACTATGGTCACGGGCTGGGTTGGCACAGATAGGGCAAATTTCGCTGTCGGTCAGGTTTTGGCACACCTTACAGGCATATACCTTTTCTTTGGCATTCAAAATTGCCTGTGCAAAGGCTTCTGCGTTTTCCTTTGGCTGGTTCATAATATGGAATGCCAGCCGCTGGGCAGTTTTATGCCCAATGCCAGGCAGCTTTGCAAATTCTTCAATCAGCCGCTCTACCGGCTGTGCAAAAAATGGCATTGCTTAGAATAACCCTGGCATACCGCCGCCCATGCCGCCGGTCACTTTTTTCATGGACTGTTCGGATTTATCCGCCGCCAACCGGAAGGCTTCATTCACTGCCGCAATCACCAAATCCTGAAGCATTTCCACATCATCCGGGTCGACCACTTCAGGGCTGATTTCCAAAGACTTAATGATGCTGGTACCCTGTACCAGTACTTTCACCGCGCCGCCGCCCGCAGAAGCCTCGGTTTCCATCTCGGCAATTTCATCCTGTGCTTTGAGCATATCCTGCTGCATTTTCTGTGCCTGACGGATCATTGCCTGCATATTCATGCCGCCGCCCATACCGCCAAATTTTCCTTTTGCCATCTTGAAAAAATCCTCCTTTTATGATGCCTATATTAGCTCTGTCACTTCAATATCTAAATTGCGCGCCTTTTGCAAAACCTCATCAAGTTCTTTGTTTGGTTTCTGCTTTGGCTTTTGCCCTGGTTCGTATACTTTCACTTTGAGCGGCGTGCCAGCCAAACGGATTGCCGCATCCCGCAAGCGGGTTTTGGTCGGCTCAGCTTTCAGCAGCCCTGCGGTAATGTCATCATCACAAAACAGCATCAGTGTGTCATCGCTGTGTTCCGCCCGAACATAACCTGCTTTCATGCAGGTAAATGCGCCCATGTTGATCTTACCTTCCAGCGCTTTGAGCAAATCCTGCCAATGCTGCCAGGGCTTTGTCGCTGGCTTTTCAGGTTCTTTCGGCGCTGCCTGCGCCTGCTGCTCCTCGGCAAGCCATGCGGGGGCATCCGCGTCGCTTGGCGGCGGCGGGCTGTCCTCTGATGCAGGCGGCGGCGTAACCGCCTGCATTGGGGGCGCCTGCGGCGCCCCCTCGCGTGCCGCAGGCACGCCATGCTTTACTTTTTCCTCAAGCGCTTCAACCCTGCCTGAAAGGCTGTCATATGCCTCCCCGCCCATGGTACACAGCCGCACCACAGCAAGTTCGGCTTCCACGCGGCGGTTTGCCGCGTTTTTCAGCCGGGACAGGCTGTCCTGCAAAATGCGTGACCACGCAATCAGGGTGGAGGCGGCAACGCCTTCACAAAGCCGCTGCACTTCAGCAGCGGCATATGCCGGCGATAACATCGCCGAAATATCGCCTTTGGCGGTTTTCATCAGCAGCATATCGCGTATCAGCCCAAGAAGCTGGTCAAATACGCCGGATAAATCCCTGCCGCTGTCATAAGCTTGCTCCATATGCCGCACCGCGCCGGATAAATCATCGGTTTTAATGCAGTCCATCAGCCGTACCGCATCATCGGCGCCTAAAATGCCAATGGAACGGCTGACCGCGTCTTCATCCACGGATTCACAGCCGGCTGTCCTGTCCAGCATAGAAAGCGCGTCACGCATGGCGCCGTCGGCAAGGCGGGCAATGAGTTTTGCGCCGCCTGCGGTCAGCGGGATATTTTCCGCCGCCGCAATTTCCGCCAGCCGCTGGGCGATATCTTCCGGCGTAATGCGCCGGAAATCAAAGCGCTGGCAACGAGATAAAATCGTCGCCGGAACTTTATGAATTTCAGTTGTCGCAAGGATAAACAGCACATGCGGGGGCGGTTCTTCCAGCGTTTTCAGCAGTGCATTGAATGCGCCCGCAGAAAGCATATGCACTTCATCAATGATATACACCCGTTTTTTTACCGCGGATGGGGCATAACGGGTTTGTTCACGGATATCACGGATATTATCCACACCATTGTTTGACGCAGCGTCGATTTCCACCACATCCAGCACAGACCCTTCTAAAATGCCGCGGCACGCCGCGCATTGCCCGCAAGGGTCGCCATTTTGGAGGTTCTCGCAGTTGACGGCGCGGGCGAGCAGCTTTGCACAAGTGGTTTTGCCTGTGCCGCGTGTGCCGCAAAAAAGATAGGCATGGGACAGACGGCTGCCCATTAGTTGGGCGCGGAGGGTATCCACAATATGCTGCTGCCCAATGACATCAGCAAAGGTAAGCGGACGCCATTTACGGTATAATGCCTGATACATTGCCTGCCTGCAACCTCCTTTTATGACGCATCCCAGCCGTGCGAAACCCAGATGATTGCCCTTAGAAGCTACATTACGCTTGGATATCCAAAGCGAATGCGCTGACATTGAGCATTTGATTTTGTGCTTTCATTTTGGCGCGGGCTTCTCGAAATGCCTGTAAATAGACCATAGCTGATGCACTGAAAAATTTATGTTCTTCCTTTTTTAACAGCCGCAGCGTGATTGATTGCTGCTGATATGCCAGAAACGTTCACAATGCCGCCCTCCTTTGATGCAAAAAACGGGCAGAATTATCATCTGCCCGCTTTCCATTCTTCCAAACTGCTTCCAAACAGCGCCTCATAAGACCGTACACCAACCAGTCGAAACGATATCCTGACGGCATTTCCTGCCGAACGGCTCGAAACCGGCAAATCCACGGCACACGGTGGGTTCTGCTTAATGCTGCTCGGTTCCCCGCCTGACATGGTTCACAGTCCTCCGTTGCGTAGTACCAGTCTTTCATCACCGTCCTAGCAGGCTGCTCACGCCAAGACACCGCCCCTCGTAGCTGGGATTCATCCCTGCTGGAGCGGATTGCAGGTACAGGGCACCGCTAACTCCCCGATTAGTACGGCCTTATGCGGCGCTGTTTCACAGATAAGATTATTATACTACATCATTTACAAAATATCAAGCATTTTTTATTCCGATTCCGGGTCGTCATTGCCGGTGACCGGCGAGGTCGGAAGCACTGGCTCTGTTGGGATTGTTAAGCCGTCGCCATCCCCGCCGCCCTCATTAACGGGCGGTTCGGTTGTGTCTGGTGGAGCAACAGATGGATTTTCCGGGTCAGCCGCTGGCGCATTGGGGTCAGCAGTTTCCGGGTCTTGGGGATTATTTGTGCTTGGCTTGGGCTTTGTGACACGCCGCCTGCATTTGGTGCAGGTTTCGGATGGTTCATCGCCTTTCCAGTAACGCCCTGTCGCTGTGCTGCAAGCCGAACTTGGCGCAAGCCCTGTGCGTGTGCAGTAAGATGCGGTGGTGAAATTCGCATCATCACCCATATCAAATTCTTTAGGCTCCATGCCCTCATGGATAAGGTTCATCACCGTATTCCACACCGTTACCGATGGGTTGCTGCGCACATTGCTGAGGTCATAATTGCTGTCGTAACCAAACCAGGTCGTCCCAACATAATATGGCGTAAACCCACAGAACCACAAGTCATTTTTTTTCTGGCTTGTGCCAGTTTTGCCTGCGGTATCCATACCCGGCACGTTGATACGGCGACCTGTGCCACCCATTTCGCTTGATGTTACCCCTTTGAGTACATCACGCATATAATAGACTGTTTGTTCCCGCTCGAATACATGGCGCCCAAGCGGTTCATTGTCCAGCAGCACCGTGCCATCTGAATTGAGCACACGGGTATAAGTTCTTGCGCCGTTAAAAATACCGTCGTTCAGAAAAACTGAAAACCCTGCTGCCATTTCGCGCACGGTAACGCCGCCATTCATGCCGCCAAGCGCCATAGGCGCAAGGTCAATGTCATTGACCGTCAGATTTTTGAAATTCAGGCGGTCAGTCAGGAAATCATAGGCTGCCCGCGGGGTATATTCATCCACAACCCGTACCGCAACCGCATTGATGGACTTTGCCACAGCAGTGCGTATGGTCATCGGCCCGGTGTAACCGCCGCTGTCGTTGCGCGGCCAATCTCTGCCGTTGAGTTTCATAAAGGGTTCATTATCCCGCACCGAATAAGGGGTAATCAAACCTGCGTCCATTGCCGGCGCATAAACCGACAACGGTTTGATGGAGGAACCTGACTGGCGCGGCGAATCCGCCCGCACCAGCACGCGGCTTTTGGTTTTCTTGCCGCGCCCGCCGACCAGCGCCACAACATCCCCGCTTTTATTGCAGATCACCATTGCGCTTTCTGGGCGCATTCCGTTGCGGGATACATTGGGGAAGTTGGAATCATCCTCATAAACGCTTTCCAAAATGGTCTGTACTCTTCGCTCCATGGTGGTATAAATCTGCACACCGCCGGATGTTACCTTCCACCGAGCAAGTTCCAAGGGATAATCTTTCTTTTCCACCAGGTCATTGATCACATCGTTAATTACCGCGTCGGTAAAATACGAATAAGTATTGTGGACAGCCGCTTTTGCAGCTTCATACTTATATTCAAGTGGCGTCGCTTTGGCTTCATCGCGCTGCTGCTCTGTAATCATGCCTTGCTTGCACATTTCATCCAAAATGGTTTCCTGCCGCTCTTTGATATTCTCGGGGCGGTTGAATGGGTCAAATTTGGATGGGTTTTTGGTAATGCCCGCAAGGATTGCGCATTCTGCAAGGTTCAGGTCTTTCAGTTCCTTACTGAAATAAGTGGTTGCTGCTGTGTTGACGCCATAGGCGCCTTGCCCCAAATAAACGATATTCAGGTACATTTCTAAAATGCGGTCTTTATCATCCAAATCTTTTTCAAGCTGGAGCGCACGGAAAATTTCTGTCAGCTTGCGCTTGACCGAATAATCATCGAATTTGGTGACATTTTTGATGAGCTGCTGGGTAATGGTGGAGCCGCCGCCCTCCTTGCCCGTCAGCCAGTTGAGCACGCCGTTTGCTGTGCGCGCCCAGTCCACGCCTTTGTGGGAATAGAATCGTTTATCTTCAATGGCAATAAACGCATTCTGCAAATCCTCTGGAATCTCGTCAAGTTTGGAGTAAATACGGTTTTCAATACCGCGCAGCATTTCATATTCTGTGTAATCCTGAAGCCCGCCATCCCATGCGTAGACAATGCTTGTCATATTCATATCAAACATCAAATCATTGATATCAATCTTCGCATTCGGCTCGATATAGACACGCAGATATAATGCAAGCGCAACACCGCAGATACTCGCGCACATTACGCACACCAGCAAAAAAGAAATCAGGAAAAAGCGGAACCCTTTGAACGCCTTCCGTATCCTTCCTTTCTTTTCCTTCGCCATAGTTCAAAACCTCCTTCGTCAAGCAGGCAGAGAAGCCATCCTGCCGTAATCGCCGTTTTTGATACTGCCATGGCAGCAAACTGTCATTTGCGGCATGGTTACCGCAGCCGCCAAATGGATATATCTCGCCTTTGCAGGCAAAGCCACTTGCGGTCATTATATCATAATGGCAGGTGAAATTTAAGGTTAAACATTGCACCTTGCGCCATTATGGTATAATTTTGAAACAAGCTGTATCAAGACCGTTTTCGGTCATTATACCACATGAACAACGTATTGCCAAATATTTTTCAGATTTTTGCGTTTTGATTTGAATTTTTTTCATTTTTATTCCTAATATCGGGATAAATCCCTGCCAAATTGTCCATGATAATGACAAGAAACTTTTTTCTGGTCAGGAGGTCTTGCCGATATGAAACATCCGGTTTTTTCCTGCCGCACGCTGGGGATTACAGGCGCGGCAGCCGCATTTGCTTTATCCCTTTGGCTTTTATCCGCCGCTAAAGAAATTGCCCCAGACCCGCCAGCGGCGCAAACTGCTGGACAAACTCCTGGATACTATGCCACCCTTGTGGATCATCAGATTGTGATTTATTTGAATGGACGTGCAGAGCCTGTGCTGATTACAGAAATTGATGCACGCACCTTGCCCGATGCCGACCGAGAGTTGCTGGAAAATGGTATCCAACTGGAAAACGCGGCGGACGTCAACCGCCTGTTAGAGGACTATAGCGGTTAGCACCTGCCCGCATTCATATTCTTCCCCCTGTGCGCATAGGTTATGTAAAACGGAACAGGATGGTGATGAGTTTGAAATATATGCCTTCTAAGCGGGTGCGCCGCAGCCTGACTGCATTGTTTAGCGTAGGGGTTATCATGGTTTGTGGCATTGCCATAGCCCGGGTGCTGGATAGCGGCAATGCCCAGCCAGCAGCCGCGACCGATTGGGGTTTATCGTTCCAAAGCGAAGGGATGCCGCCGGTTGGCAATGCCACACCTGAAGCCCTGCATGGTTATGGTGCATATTATGTCGGTGATACGGCAAAACCTGTCATTTATTTGACCTTTGACGCAGGATATGAAAGCGGGGACACGCCTGCCATTTTGGACGCGCTGAAAAAGCACAATGCGCCTGCGTGCTTTTTTGTTGTGAGCAACTATATCGAAACGGCACCTGAACTGGTGCAGCGCATGGTTGCGGAAGGGCATATTGTAGGCAACCATACGGCATCCCACCCCGATATGTCAAAGATTTCGGATAAAGCGGCATTTGAAAAGGAATTGCGCGGCGTAGAAGAACAATTCCAAACCATCACAGGGCAGGAACTGCCCAAGTTTTACCGTCCACCACAAGGCAAGTATAGCGAAGAAAACTTAAAACAAGCACAAGAATTGGGGTATACCACAGTTTTTTGGAGCCTTGCCTATGTGGATTGGTATGCTGACAACCAGCCGACACACCAGCAGGCATTTGACAAACTGCTGCCCCGTATTCATAATGGCGCCATTTTGCTGCTGCATTCGACCTCCCGCACCAATGCGGAAATTTTAGATGAACTGCTGACCAAATATGAAGAAATGGGTTATACATTTGGGTCACTGCGCGACCTCACCGAGCAGGAGTAAAAGACACGTTACATAAGAAAAACGAAAGGAACCCGCCAGGTCTGCCCCATGGCGGGTTCCCCCTTTTTATTGCAGGTTTCTGCCTTCAAATACAACGCGGCGTTTGATATCTGCCATCACATCGTCAAACATGGGCAGATCAAGCGACTGAGCGCCATCGCATAAAGCGCATTTGGGGTTATTATGGGCTTCAATCATCAGCCCATCCGCACCCGCGGCAATTGCCGCCCGCGATAGCGGCGCAACCAGCTCCCGCTTGCCTGCGGCATGGCTTGGGTCAATGACAACCGGCAAATGGGTCAGCGCTTTGACCAGCGGCACAGCGGAAATATCCAAGTTGTTGCGTATCATTGTTTCAAAGGTACGAATGCCGCGTTCACAAAGGATAACATTGCTGTTGCCACCCGCGAAAATATATTCTGCTGCCATTAAAAATTCTTCCATGGTTGCAGAAAGCCCGCGTTTAAGCAGGATTGGTTTTTGGCAGCGCCCAAGTTCTTTCAACAACATGAAATTTTGCATATTTCGGGCGCCAAGCTGGATGATATCGACATCCGCAAACAAATCCAAATGTTTTTCACTCATAATTTCGGTGACAATTGGCATACCGGTTTGCCGTTTGGCTTCCAGCAGCAGTTTAAGCCCTTGGGCTTCTAATCCTTGGAATGAGTAAGGGGAGGTACGCGGTTTAAATGCGCCGCCGCGCAGGAAGGACGCGCCTGCTTTTTTGACGCGTTCGGCAACCTCTAGGATTTGGTCTTCATTTTCCACCGAGCAGGGACCGGCAAATACATTGAAATAACCTGCGCCGATTTTGCGCCCTGCTACTTCCAAAATGGTATCCTGTGGATGCATTTTACGGTTGACCTGTTTAAATGGCTCTGAAACGCGCTGTACGCGCTCTACAATATCAAATACCTCGAAATCTGCGGGGTCGATTGCGGCTGTATCGCCAAGCAAGCCAAGAATGGTGGTACTGGAACCTTCGGAATAGTTAATGGACAGCCCCATGGCCTTGATGCGGCTGATTAAAGCGGAAATACGTTCCTGCTCTGGGTTTGGTTTGAGTATAATAACCATATGCTAACAGAACTCCTTTTTTCATTTCAGTCTGTTTTTCATTATAACACGGAAATGCAAAAAGGAAATACTTTTAGATGATAAAGCGTTAATTTTTTTCTGCGTTTTTTTCTTCCTGTTTTATCTGTTCCAGTTCATCCTGCACGCCGCTTGTAAATTCATCCCAACGGTTGGCATTCAGCAGTTTCGATGGGCAGTTTTTGCCGGAAAAATCCTGATGTTTTTTCAAATCGCGGATGGAAAGCCCATATTCATGCAGCAAAGCTGCCGCTAATTTTTGTGCATTCCGAAGCGTTGCTTCATAATTGCCATCTGCATTGACGCACATTTCCACACCAATGCCATTTTTATTGCCGCCCTTGTCATCCATATGGTCGCCGGCATGGAACGCGGTTTCATCATCTGGGATATGGTGCCAGATTTCATGGTCATCTACCGTATAATGCCAGCTTAATTCATTGTTTACACCGTTGGTGTGGATAAAATTATTATGTGCTTTTGCGTCTGCGCCCATGCTTTCATTATCCGTTTCATGGATAACGACATACATAATTTTGCGTTTTTCGCCAGGGCGTGCCATTGCGCCCTCTGCAACAAAATCCTCATGTACAGGAATGCCATCAATATAGGTCAAATGGGCATCCTCACTGGGCTGAAGCCCCGCGATGATATATTGTATCAGGATAATCACTGCAAAAACCAGCAGCAAAAACAAACCAAGTACCAGCATCAAACGGTTTTTGCGCTTTTGCCGCCGTGCCGGGCGGGCAGGGATCGGATAGATTTCCTGCCTGGGGCTGTCCGGCGGGATGGGATATGGGTCTTGTTCCAGCGGATATGGCGGCATCGGCTGCTGCCAAGTATCCATCACTTGGCGCTGCTCTGGGTTTTCTGGTGGCTTTTTGTTTTTCTGTTTGTTGACATGAAAACTTATCAATTTCACGGAATGTTTCTCCTTCCCCACATTTGTTTCTTCCTTATATATTGTACTACCAGCCCCATGTATGATGCAAAGAACATTTTGTGAATTTTATGTATCTGTCTTGCATCATAACAGGAATAAGAGCGTTTATCCCTGCAAACCGTTCATACTTAGCAAAAAATTTTTGCAGAGCACAGAAAAAGCGGGGACATTTTGCCCCCGCAAAACAGTTCTAAAAAATACAAATAAAGGGGATTGTCATAGCTGTGCCAACAAAGCGTCTACGGCATCCCGCTGACGCAGCATATCCAGCCAGCGTTTGGGAATGCCTTGCATTCCAAACACAATGCCTGCCAGTCCACCGGCAACACAAGCGGTGGTATCCGTATCATCACCAAGCTGGATTGCCCATTTCACGGTTTCTTCATAGCTTTCTGCCTGTTCAATAACCATAAAAGCACTGCGCAGGCAGTCGACGACATATCCAGAACCATACCCTTCCCACGGAAGGTCTGGGCGGATGCTCCATTCTAATTCTTCCGCATATTCAGGCATATCCTGATAAAGTTTCCGCAAGGTTTGCACTGCATAGAGGATTGCCGCTTTCGGCGGCATATCTTGCAGCAAACCGCGTGCCGCCAAGGTATAAAGCGCACAGCAAACCTGATTGCAGATATGCCCATGAGTAATAAGGCATTGTTTATGCGCATCGCGCACAAGTTCTACATTTGTGCCCTGGTGCCAGAGGGCAAGCGGCAGCACCCGCATCAAAGCGCCATTGCCTTTGCCATCTGGGCGGACAAAACCGCATTTTTCCGGCGGAACGCCTTGGCTGTAAGCGTTTAGGCTTTGACTGGTTTGTATGCCAACATCAAATACTTTGCCATCCACAGCCCAAAAGCCTTGCGTATACCACTGGTAAATCCGTTTAGAAAAGTCATGCAAATCAAATTGGTCTTGGGACAAAAGACTGTCCAGCAGGCATAATGCGGCAGCGCCATCATCTGACCAGGTGCCAGGCTGAATATTTGGGTATGACCTGCAGAAACCGGCAGGCGGCTGCATTTCGATTTGTTCATATGGTGGGATTTCATCTGCCATATGAAATTCATAGGGCACGCCAAGCGCGTCGCCAATCAGCAAGCCATAAAGCCCACCACAAATTTTCGTATCCTTCACAAAATGCCCTCCCATTTGGTATCAATGCAAGCGATTATTCCCTATAGCCTTCATAAGCACCTTGTATATCAGTCAGGTTGCATCGCATCAGGATATTGCAGTTTATGATATCAAATTCCCGATAATCCCATGGCACATCTTGATCCAAATCAATATCATAGATTGTTGGTATTTCACCAGTTTGATCTATTGTTTCAATCATTTCCTCCAGTTCATATGGTGAGGCATCTTCAATAATGCCTTTGCCCTGCCCATCTGTCACACATGGATAATGTGAACCTCTGCCGCGTTTCATTTCAGTAATGGACAAGAGTTCAATCACAAATTCCCAGCCTGCGCCATAGTCATATTCCATATGCAGCGTATCGCCAACACAAAGTTTCAGTGCTGACAGCTTTGTTTTCACCGGGTCAATCGCGGGTTCGCCAAAAAAAGCCTCATCAAATGCAGTTTCATACCGTTTCCCATTATATTGTATGTTGTACAAATGGTTTGCCTGGCCTTCAAATGCTGCAAGAATGGCATACGCCAGCTTTGCCACGCTTGACACAGAAGTAATTTTCATATCACGCCATATTTTCTCTGGAAGATTTGCAAGCTGCACTTTAAATTTGTATACATCAGCCATAGCTGTCTCACCTCTTTCGATAAATTAATAACAGTATATCATAGAATAGTTGTTTTTTCAATTTATTCATACAGTAAACAGCAAAACCCGCCAGTAAAAACGGCGGGTTTTGCTCATAAGAGGGGAAAGGGGGTTTATTTCTTTTTCAGGTGTTTGCCTTTTGGCAAATCGCCGCCTGTGATATACCGTGCATAGGCGAGTGTAATAGCGAAATAGAAGCCAGAAGTCACGGTAAACAGCACATGACCTGCCAGGGTCAAATAAGCAACGCACAATCCCAGCGACAAAAACGCGCCAAACCCAAGCACAGTAAACCGGTGAAAGAACCGGACGATAAAAGAAATGCCTTCTTTCATATACAGCCAGAGCATAGCAATAAGACCAAATATGCCATAATAGATAAGGGTTTCACAGATATCCATTTCAATGGTTTCGAGTTGAGAACCGCGCCCCACACCGAATATCCAAGACAAGATACCGCCTTCGCGGTAGTCTTCCCAAGCAGGGATAAGCTTATCCATACGCCCATTCCAAAGCAAGGTACCATTCGGGTCTTCATTGGCAGCCATTTCCACGCCGCGAAGCGATTCTTCAATCGTTTTGCCCACACTGGTGCCGCGCACAAGCTGTGATGCCGCAGAAATTGCCGCATATAAGAAAATAAACAGCAAAATGACACAAGCAACCCGTTTAAATGGTTCCTGATCTTTTTTGAAAAAGCGAACCATGGCATAGATAATCAATGCAATGCCAGAAATACCCACAGCAAGAAAGGCGGTTTTGGTACCGATAAGCAGCATTGAAAGCAGTGTCATAGCCAGTGGCAGGGCATACAGCAGGTATTGTTTTCCTTTCAACCCATTGCGGGGCAAATCAAGCAGGTAGCAGGTACCAATTGGGAATAAAATCATCAATGCGGCAGTAATATCATTGCCGGAATAGTAGAAGCCGCGGAAGCCACGGAACCCAAAGCGGTCACCATAAGTTGCATAGCCCACGCCAAAGATAAAGGGGATGACAATCATAACAGTCAGCAGGAACAAGGAAATCATAACATATTGATGAAATTTCCGGATCACCTGTTTCCGGGTCATGCCAGCACGTTCCATTAAGCGGCAATACACAAAAAAGACCGCAATATTATAGGCAAAGCGGGCAAAATATTGGATATCAATAAAAATGGAGATTTCCCCACAAGTAATAAATTCCGAAAGCACACTTAGCGCCCAAGCGATGCCCATTGGCACCGCAATTTTTACAGATTTCCAGTCACGAATAATAAAAATGTAAGCAACCATCACCAGCAGCACAGCCATCCGGATAATAAGGGATGGGGTGACGGGCGCAATGCTGGCAGAACTATACACATCCCCGCCGGTAATATAGCGGATATACATCCCGCTGATGATATCCAATATTGGGTTTAATATCAGGTACAGCCAGAAAAAGCCTTCCAGCCGTTTCACATTTTTTGACACAGCGTCACATCCTCGCAGCAAATATCACTTTTTGTCTTTTTTATCATACCACATCGCTGCGTTCGGCACAAGACTTTTTGCGCTATAGTGCAGGGCTTTGCCCCACACCTAGGCAGGGCGCTGCCCCGCACCCCGGCGGGGCTTTGCCCCACACCCCAATGGGGCTCCCGCCCCAAACCCTGGCAGTCTTTTTGAAAAAAGGCTGGCGAAAAACTTCCCTTTGCTCGTTTGATGTTATTGTGTGCTTTTTGTTGTTGGATGATTCAAAACCGCCAGTACAAAATCAATTACTGCGGGCACCAGCAGCACAGCCATGCCCATACGGATATCAAAGGATTCCGCAATGCCGCCTACAATAGAAGGGGTAATGACCGAGCCCAAGTTTGTCACGGTGATAAACACGCCCATTGCAAGTGGGTAACGTCCAAATACATCGCCTGCGTTGGCAACAGTGGTGCCATACATCCCAGAAAGCGACAGTCCTAAGCCAATGGTACCAACCAACATTGGAATAAGGCTATTGCTAAGCAGCAACACGGCAAGGAAAACTACAATCCCGCTACATAAAGCAAGGATGATTTTCCGTGAGGACATCCTGCTTGCAAGGGCACTACATGCAAACCGCCCAATCAAAATGGTAATCCAAAGGAGGGAAGTCAGCATCTGTGCGGAATCTGCTTTCACTACGCCGGAATCGGTATAATAAGTGACCATCCAGCCCATAACAGAGGCTTCTACGCATAAGTAAAAGAACATAATAAAGGCAGAATGCCAGAAACCGTGTTCTTTGACAAAACCAAAAGGGCTTTGCCCGCTTTGGGATTTTTGATAAGGTACACTGTCCATTTTCATAAAAGAAGAAGTGAACATGGAAACCACGCCAAGGAAAATAACGACATAAACGGCTTTGCGCCAGCCGCTGTTTGCTGTGCGGGTGAACATAAGCGCTAAAAATGGCGCGGATACTGCGCCGATTGCAAAAAAGCCATGCAACATATTCAGCGGCACTGCCGACCCGCCGGAAAGTGTGCTGATAATCTGGTTATTATAATTGCTGATGGCACCGCGCCCCAGCCCGGTCAGCAGCAGGGCAAATATCAAAAGCCAAGGGTTTCCAGTGACCAGTGTAATTACAAACCCAGCAAATGGCAGGATATTTTGCAGCAGCAGTGAAGTTTTCAGTCCAATGGCAAGTGGCAACAGCCCAGCGACCAACCCGGTCAGCAAATTGCCAATAGAATGGGCAGAAATCAGGAAACCGCCAATCTGGTAATCCAGCCCATATTCTTCTTTCATCATAGGTAGGATAGAGCCGATTAGGATGACAAAAACGCCCTGGATCAGATACAGGAAAAATAGGTTGCCTACCATATATCTGTCTTTTGATGAGAGGGAGGCAAAAAATGATTTCTTTTGCATGATAAATGTTCCGTCCTTTTCGTGAATGGGATAAAATGGGGATACGTCATTTCCATCGTTATGATAACATGGCGCAACAGAGTTTGGCTATAAAAATCCCGTCAATTTATTATGAAAATCCCGTCAAACTATCCGTTTCTTGCGCATCCTGTAAAACAGGATGGTCTTTTGACTTTCAATAAGTCCTTGTGCTATAATAGCATAAAAATCATGGAGGAATCTACTGTGAATATCACCAAACACGATATACAGGAACTCCGCAAACGCTTTACCCGTAAAAGTGCAACCATCGGGCAGTTATGCGGCTGTTATGTAAATGGAAGCAAAAGTGTTTTATTAAAGTTCGAGGCGTTTTTGCCTGACCTGGAAGAAGATGAGTTTTACAAATATTTAGACATTGCGAAAAAGGTTTTTTCGGGCACATTGGGCAATAACTTATTGGAACTGGAATTTCTACATAATGAAACCGGCACAGAGCATCAACAGTATCTGCTTGCATTAAAATCCAGCAAATTAAAAAATGAAGACCTTTTAGCGCGGTTATATGAGAAAATCATTGAAAATTACGAATGCGAAGGCAATTATCTGATTCTGGTTTTCCATGATATTTATGATGTGATGACCCGCACGCGGGATCATGCAAAGCTGGATGAATCTGAGGAAATTTATGAATACTGTATCTGTGCAATCTGTCCAGTAACGTTATCCAAAGCAGCGCTGGGATATCGTGAAGATGAAAACCGCATTGGGGCACGTATTCGGGATTGGGTTGTTGGAATGCCCGATTTAGGGTTTGTTTATCCCGCGTTTAGTGACCGCAGCAGTGATGTGAATGCGGTATTGTATTATTTGCGCAATCCAGCTGGTTCCCATCCGGAAATGATAGAGTCTGTACTTGGATGTGAATTACAGCGTACAGCAGATGAAGAAAAGAACGCTTTTGCATCCATTGTCAAAAATGCCTTTGGCGAACAGGAGGAAGACGCTGACCGTGCTTTCCTGAAAATCCAGCGCACTTTAAATGGCATTGCCGCAGAATGCGAGCAAGATGGCTTGCCGCCAGCGCTTGCCACTGTGCAAACTGTTGCGGATATCATTCATGAAGCGGATATTCCAGAAGAAATCCAGCAAAATATCGAAAAATCTTATACCCAGGAATTTGGGGAAATGCTGCCGCAGGTACAGAATTTGGTTGACGCCAAATTAGCGTCAGCAGGCGCGCAGCGTGCGCGTGTCGCCGAATTGGAGCAAGAGGTCATCACATTAAAGCAGCAGCTTTCTGGCGCGCCAGCCGCGCCAGAAGGCGCCGGGCAGGGCATCACCATGCAGCTGCCAAAAGAAGCCGCAGCGGGAGCGCATATTGAAACCATCAATGGGCAAAAATGTTTCATCATCCCGCTTGCAGGTTGTGATTCTGCTTCCATCAATGGGACAGACTTTCCGCTGGCATAAAAAAAGCAGCACCCGATATATTTTTCGGGTGCTGTTTTTATGTTGATTAAGGTCATACGTATTCGCAGAACTTTCATACATTTACAGGGATTTCGAGTTCGCCAACGGTGATGGATGCGATATCTTCCAGCGGCAGGATTTGTGCAAAAACCTCGCCTTTTTGGCAAATTGTTTTGCCATTCTCAGGCTTCACGCTGCCGCCCGAAAGTGACAGGTCAATACTTGTGCCATCTTTTTTATTTACAAAGATACTCAAGTCCTCAAAATATTTTTGTTGTGATTTACGGTCCTTCTCGGAAACACGCCCTGATTTTGCGTTTTCATCCCATTTAATTTCACTATCCACGCTATAATCCACACGCAGTGCAATCGGTGACAAGGTAATGGCGTTGATTTCCATATCCATGCCATTGAGCTGCATGGTTTGCCCTGCGGGCAGGCTGATGGCGGTATCTTCAAAATTCATTTCAAATTTGAGTTTCCATTTGCCTTCAATGAACATATCATCCTGCCCATTATATTGCATACGGATGTTTTCAAATGTTGCTTTTGCGGTGTTGTGTGGAATTTCGTGATCAGTTTCACGCATTTCAACAAATTGAATCGTGTTATCATTTGGATCAGCGTCATAGAAATAAGAAGTGCCATGTGCGCCGCCCATATTGCCAAAATAGGTGTCTTGCTGTTCAAACATCAGTGGCAGATGCAGATAATCGCTCCCAAAGTTATCCACATCAAATGCTGTACCGTCATCTTTTGCAATGGTATAGGTGATTGCATAGTGGTATTTATCGCCAATGATAGCATCTGCGGTAATGGTCACACCATTATTTGAATCCGAAGCGCCAATCGGGCGCCCGATTTTATCAATGATTTCAGTTTCCGCCGCAGACCCGCCAAACACGCCTGCAAAGGCCTCTCCGGCGCTGTGCAACGCGCTGGATGCCCCCGCGCCAATGGTCAGCACCATTGCGGCAGCAACGCCAATAACAGCCATGCGCGGCAGATGGAATTTACGTTTATATGGTACTGGCTGGGATTGTGCCGCAAGGATTTGTTCCACCATATCAGCTTTTTGTTCTGGTGTGAAGCGGATATTATCCAGTTTTTCCTTGTAATTCATATCAGTTCTCCTTCCAACATTACCCCAAGCTGTTTGCGTCCGCGAAACAGCCTTGTCCCAATGGTTGCCGCATTTTCACCGAGTATTTTTGCAATTTCCCGCGCTGAATAGCCCTCATAATAATGCAGGTAAATCACCATGCGGTATTTTTCCGGCAGCATATTGAGTGCTGCCAGCAGGCTGCCATCTTCAGCTTCCGGCGCAGGGATTTCCGCACAGGCTTCTATGCCGCAAGTACGGCTGCGCCATGCGCTTCCAAGAAAATCCTTGCAGGCATTGGTTGCCGCACGGATCATCCATGCTTTTTCATGTTCCGGTGAATCAAACTTCTGCCGGGTGGTTAACAGTTTCAGGAATACGGTCTGGCAAATATCCTGTGCATCATGGGTACTTTTCAGATAAGTATAACTGACACGCAGGATTAAATCGGAATATGTGTTCACCAGCCGTTCGACCTCTGCACGGTCAAACATTTGCTCTGTCAAAATTGGTTCAGCTCCTTTATGTGCTGCCCGTCGGCGGCATATCATGTAGGCCCTACTCACCTATAATACGATTCTGCCGCCCGATTTTTTTCACACACGCCAAAAAAATTTTTCTGATAGCGGCTGAACCGCTTTTATGCTATACTGTTCTTATTGATATAGAAAGAGGGTGATAGCAGTGGGCTTTTGGTTTTCTATGTTTGTTTGCAACTTATTAGTGCCCATTCTGATGATTGCTTTTGGCTTTGCCATGGACAGGCATCCGCCAAAACAAATCAATAATATTTATGGCTATCGCACCGCGCGTTCGTCCAAAAGTCAGGCGACTTGGGATTTTGCCCAGCAATATTGCGGCAGGCTTTGGCTGAAAATCGGCGCTGCGCTGCTGCCGGTTTCTATCATTATACAGCTTCCATTTTTCCGCAGTGATATAAATACTGTTGGCATTATGAGCGTTATTTTATGTACAGTGCAATGTACGGTGCTGCTTTTGTCCATTTTACCGGTGCAATCCGCGTTAAAACATAATTTTGATGCAAAGGGCGTTCCAATCAACAAGAACAAGAAAGAAGGTTATTTTATTATGCAGCCTTTTACCTTGCGGCAATGGCAGTCAGATGATGCAGCGTCTATTGCCATAGCAGCAAATAACAAAAAGATTGCGGCAAATCTCCGCAATGTGTTCCCACACCCTTATACATTTGCCGATGCGCAATGGTATGTAGGTGACTGTATTACCAAAGAAGGAACAGAGCAGCTTACTCGCGCAATTGTCGTTGATGACAAAGCGGTTGGCAGTATCGGCATATTCATCCAGCAGGATGTTCATGAGAAATCCGCTGAGCTTGGCTACTGGCTGGCAGAAGAATATTGGGGCAAAGGGATTATGACAGAAGCGGTGCGGCAGATCTGTCAGCTTGCCTTTCAGCAATTTGACATTCTGCGCATTTATGCAGAACCTTTTGCGGATAACCAAGGTTCCCGACGGGTCTTGGAAAAAGCAGGCTTTACCTGTGAAGGCATATTACGCAATGCGGTTTGCAAGGGGAATAAGGTTTTTTCCTCCTGCATTTATGCGCTGCTGAAAGAAGAAATCAAATCATAAGGATAAAAAACGGCACAGCCTCCCTTCTGTGCCGTTTTTTTGTTTTGTGCCAGCCAGAGTTTAACGGGCAGCAACATAATCTTCCACAATATCGTGGAAATGTACCAAAGAAACCTGCGACTGGTTCAGCAGCGCGGCAAGTTGTTCCGCCTCCTGATGGTTTGGTGTGATGTCTTGGATACAAGCCACCATATCACCGTTCTCATAAGCGGCAATCCCGCTTCCAAGCGCCTGTTCCCCCTCTGTGTTTTGGCTGACTGCAATATATTCCAGCATTTTAATACTCTCCTTTCCATACTCTCGCCGAAATACAAAAGCCTGGTTTGGCTTTGTTCTCTAATATTACCCTGCCGCTGACGAAAAGAATGTCGAGTTTCGTCGTACTTTCGTAATTTTTCACTAAAAAATGCTGTCTGTACAAAATAGTTTGTACAGACAGCATAATTTTTTGCAAGCTTTTAATTGCTTAAGAGATAGGTTTCAACCAGTTGAGCGGCATCTTCCACACATCCAGGACAGGTACGCAGCACTTTACCTGTTTCAGTGCCTTTAAGCTCGCGGCAAAGGGTAGACTGATTTTTTTCGCGGAACTTATCGCAAATGATACGGTTCATCTTATAGGTATCACCCTTTGTTTTGCCGATTGCATCCAAGCCGCCGCTGGTTTTCAGCCCTGCCAGCATACATGCGGCAGATACTGCCCCACAGGTTTCCATCTGCCCCATACCAAACCCAAAAGCCTCGCTGGCGCGGTAAGCGGTTTGTTCATCTATGCCGAACAAATCGCAGTATGCACAAACCACAGCTTGCGCACAGTTATACCCTTTGCGGTGCAGTTCGACCGCTTTTTGTACGCGGGATTCTATCATGATAAAAAATCCTCCTTATTTTTCGCACTTGTTTTTAATATTCATGTGTCGAGAAATATTCCATAATGCTGTCATGCATGGCTTGGGCTTCTGCCCGTAATCCTTCATCGGTCAGCACACATAAAACATCTTCGGTGTTATCAATAAAAGCATATTCGCTAATCACAGCCAGCATACCAACATTTGCCGCATACCGCAAAATGCCGTAATAATCGCCATTTTGCCCTTCGCGGAATACGGTTGGACGGTGGCGCACACGTTTATTGCTAAAATAATGCTTTTCGATAATCGCGCCAAAGTCCTTGCCATCGCCGCCATCCTTATATTGCACCTGTGCAAGCACTTCAAACCCGACAGCATTACTGTTAAAGGCATTATGATGCACGCTAAAACATAAATCTGCTGTTTCCGCATAGCTTTCAATGATATCCTTGCGGTCAATCAGGTCAATGGTCTTATCACTGTCGCGCACCATATGGACGGTCACGCCACTGGCTTTCAGCATATCGCGCAGATAAAGCGCAACCGGCAGGTTGAAATCTTTTTCATAGATTTCATCCCCTTCTTTGATTTCCTTGCCCTTGTAATTGGTAAAATCCTTTGGGGCAATGCCATCAGAACCGTTATCTGTGCCGCCATGCCCAACATCAATTAGGACGGTCAGCACGCCATCCAAATGCGCGGTCAGGTCTGGACCTTCTGGTTCATCCGGCTTATCTGGGTTTTCTGGGTCATCTGGTTTGTCGGTGTTATCGGGCTTATCTGTATTGCCTGGTTTGTCGGTGTTGTCAGGTTTGTCGGTGTTGTCGGGCTTATCTGTGTTATCAGGTTTTTCGTTGTTACTTGGTTTATCTGTATTATCAGGTTTTTCATTTTCATCCGGCTTATTGGGATTTTCCGGCTCTGGCTCTGGTTCCACATAGTCTGGCGTTTTCATGACACCTTGCTGGCTCTGGTTGCGGTAATCGACCTCAAACCCAAGATTTTCACCAATATCCCGAAGTTTATAATAGGTAAATCCATTGATAATAAAGGCTTCCATCTCGGCTTGTTTGCCATCAATGAGAACAGGGATGCTGGATGCCACGGTTTTTTGGTTGCCGCCTTTAATGGCTTTCATTTCGCTGCCATCGGCGATATAATCCGCGCCACGGGTCAATAATATAGTTCCTTTTTTGAAATCAACGCCGAATTTGCATTCTTTATCTTTCATGAGATATGCAATATCCCGCAGTTTGAAATATGTATAAGCGCCAACCGCGCCCTGGCTGATTAGGTATCCCGCAGGTTTTACAACCTCGCCATCCAGCAGGATTTCCATTTTGCTTACATAAGCAGTTTTTGATGCCGCGGCGCCCACTGCCGTAGCGGAGGTTATGCTGCCTGCTTCATCCTGTGCCCCGGCAGCATTTGCGCCGGTTAGCCCCAACATCAAGGCAGCCAGCATAAGGGAAATAATTCTTTTGCGCATAGTTTTTCCTTGTATAATAGATTTCAGTTGATGAGGGGAACTGATACCCCGAAATTAAC
>CAJUDU010000041.1 GCA_910584935.1 uncultured Butyricicoccus sp.
CTATTATACCACACCTTCTTGACTTATGAAGGATTAAATCAGTGGTTCCTTAAGCAAGCATAAAGCCCACGGCAATTGATTATCACTGTCATGGGCTTGTTATACTTTATTCGGTTTTAGGCTTTGGGGGAACGCCCAGTTTTTCGGGAATGTTCATAATCTTCCAGTGCGCTGAGCGCTTGTTTGGATAATAGGAAAATAATGGCGAGGTTAAACAAAGTCATAAGCCCTATGCCAACATCCCCTAAATCCCATACAAAGGTATATGCTGCCAGCCCGCCAACAAATAACATAATCAGCGCTAAAACTTTATAAGCGGTCTGTGATGCCCAGTTATCCCCAAATAGATAAGCAACATTGGAACGGGCATAGAATAAGATACCAATAAATGTTGAAAAACTGAACAGCCATAGGGTTGCCGCGATAAAAATCACGCCAAATTCCCCAAAATGGTACCGCATCGCGCTTTGCAGCAAATCCATACCTTCCAGCCCATTGGTCACACCTGTTGGCGCAAGCAGCATCAGCATTGCTGTGCAACTGCAAATCACAATGGTATCAATAAATACGCCAAATGCCTGCATTAAACCAATCTTTACCGGGTGGTCTGTTTCCGCTGAAGCCGCTGCGCATGGCGCGGAACCGGAACCCGCTTCATTGGAAAATAAACCGCGTTTAACGCCATTCATCATCACCGCGCCAAACCCGCCAGCCGCTGCTTGCCGCAGTCCAAAGGCTTCTGAGAAAATACGGCTGAATACAGCCGGAATCTGTCCAATATTTTTCACAATAATCAATACGGTGAATAGGAAGTAGCATCCTGCCATAATCGGCACCAGAATATCCAGCACTTTTACGGTTGCGTTTTTGCGCAGTACAATAATAGCGGAAATAATAACCAGCACAACCGTTGTATATATTGGCGGGATATGGAACGCATTTTTAAACGCTGATGAAACCGAATTGCCAATGACCTGGCTGATGCCGCACCAGCAAATCAGCCCAGAAACCGCAAACCCAGTGGCAATCAGGCTGCGGCGCTGAAAGCCGCGTTTGCCCGCGATATAGTTATGAATATAATAAGCAGGTCCGCCGCGATAGCCACCATATAACGGATCTTTTTCTTTGTGGAGCTGGGCAAGTGTGCCTTCAATGAAAGCTGTAGCAGACCCCATCAGCGCAGTAATCCACATCCAGAATATCGCACCAGCTCCGCCAGCGGAAATGGCTGCCACAACGCCAACCAAATTACCCATGCCAACCCGGGTCGCGGTGGATACAATCAATGACTGTAAGCCGGATAATGCGTCATGTCCTGTCCTGCCGCGTTTTTCCAGCGTCACCCGCGTCATTTCTGGGAACAGGCGCACCGGAAGAAATCGGGTGCGCAAGGTGAAATACAATCCGGTTGGCAAAAGAAAAATGACCAGCAGTGGCAAGCCGATGCTGCCGCCGCCTGGCAGTGGCAGTGTCACCAAATCTCCCCATAAAAACTGATAAACCGCTTCAATAATATCAATGATAAATCCCATAATCTCCTCCGCTTTTTGTGCTAACCCTTGCAATTTGTCTTTTCTTATTATATCGTATAAATGTGCATTCGTAAAATTGATAATATCGCTGCTAAGCATTCAAAATTTTCATCATTTGCAAAGGGGGACTCTCAGATATGGATTTTCGGAATTTAAAAGCATTCCTTTATGTTGCGGAATTGGATAGCTTTACACGTGCCGGCAAGGTGCTTGGTTATTCCCAGTCCGCGATTTCTTCCCAAGTGAAACAATTAGAACTGGAACTTGGTGCGCGTTTGCTGGAACGCGTGGGACATACCGTTTGTCTGACCGACAAAGGCAGAGAGGTTTTGCAATATGCAAATCAAATTTTACGCCTAACCCAGGAGATGGAGGACGCCCTCAAAGATGATAACCCAGTTGCTGGGCATATCCGCCTTGCCATGGCAGATTCTCTTTGTCCGGCTTTTTTTAATGGGGATTTTACCTGTTTCAGAAAAAGTTATCCGGATATTACATTGAAAATTATCATTGCGGGCACTGAAGAAATGTTCCGTCTGCTGAATCATAACGAAGCGGATATGGTCTATACGCTGGATAACCATATCTATCATGCCGCATATGTGATTGCACAGGAAGAACGCATCCCTGCCCATTTCATCGCCTGCGCAGGGCATCCGCTGGCAGGACAGGCAGCATTGCCCGTACAAGCGCTGCTCGAATATCCATTTATTTTAACCGAAAAAGGCATGAGTTACCGCCGCCTAATCGATGAGAAACTAGCATCTCAATCACTGGAAATGACACCGGTATTGGAGCTTGGCAATACAGGGCAGATTTGCCGCCTGGTTAGTCAGGGCGCAGGACTGTCCTTCCTGCCCGATTACGCAACCCATGACGCGGTGCAGGCAGGGCAGGTTTGCAGGTTGGATGTTGCCGGTTTTGATGTGGAAATATGGCTTCAACTCTTATATCGCCGTGGCAAATGGGTTTCGCCCGCGATGAATCAGGTCATTGCTTATTGCCGGGAGGCAACTGCGTTGTTTTTGGAATAAACTAACTTAAATTGGCTGGATTTTGATTGCAATGCTGTTTGGAGTGTAAATAATATGCGGAATATCAAACAAACTCTTGTGCATTCCGCCCGAAAAGTGTATTATAATGTATGTATCTGCTTTTTCAAAATGGGGGTGCAAAATGTTTATTATTTTCCTGGTTGTCTGGGTCTTGCTGAATGGACAAGTGACACCCGAGATTGCTGTCATTGGGCTGCTGCTGTCCGCAGCGCTCTTTTGGTTCTGCTGCCGTTTCCTGCACTATCACTTTCAGCGGGAAGTTGCCCTTTACCGGCGGGCAATTTTTATGCTGCATTATATCTGCGTGCTGCTGCTGGAAATCATCAAAGCAAACCTTGATGTAATGCACATGATTTTAACCGCCAAATATCAAGTGGAACCTTGCCTTGTCACATTGACCATTCCGCTGAAAACCGATTGGGCACGTGTGCTGCTGGCAAACTCCATCACACTGACGCCGGGCACCATCACCGTATCGCTGAAAGGCGACCGTTATATGGTGCATTGCCTGGATAAATCGCTTGCCGAAGGCATTGGAGATTCAGTTTTTGTCACACTGCTGCGCCGGATGGAGGAAAAAGAATGATTCAGTTTGCAACAAGTTTATATGATATGGTCAGCCGGGTCTGTATCCTTGCCATTGCGGTGCTGGTCATCTTTTGCTTGCTCCGTGCGGTGCGGGGACCACGCGTGACAGACCGGTTGGTTGCTGTCAATATGATTGGCACAATGACCATCGGCATTATCGCAATCCTTTCTGATATCCTGGGCGAAAGCTGTTTGCTGGATATCTGCCTGATTTATGCGATGATTAGTTTCCTTGCCATTGTTGTGCTGACCCGGGTTTATATGGGCGTTTATCGTGAACAAAAACGCGGGCAGAAAAAAAGGGGGGCGAAAAAATGCTCGAAGGATTAAAGCTTACAATTGCTGCTATTTGTATGCTGTTTGGCGTGGTTATTATGGCGATTGCAACCATTGGTGTTTACCGGTTCCATTTTGTGCTTAACCGGATGCACGCGGCTGCCATGGGCGATACACTTGGCATTTTATTTGTTTTATTGGGGCTGATTTTGAAAAATGGGTTTACCTTGCTTTCTGCTAAGCTGCTGATGATTATTGTATTTTTCTGGCTTGCCAGCCCAGTTTGTTCCCATCTGGTTTCCAAGCTCGAAGTCACAACCCATGAACATTTGGAAAAGGAGTGTGAAATTCGGCGTGATTGATATTTTCCGTTATTTGCTGTTGATTTTTTTGGTTTTATGTGCCATATCAGTCGGGTTCACCAAAAATTTACTCACCTCGATTGTGATTTTTATGTCATATAGTTTGGTGATGTCGGTCATTTGGGTACTGCTGGAATCGCCTGACCTTGCCATCACCGAAGCGGCTGTCGGCGCGGGCGTAACAAGCCTGTTATTCTTTATCACTCTCAAAAAAATCCACGCGATTGAACAGTCTATCGCGGAGGAGCGCGAACGTGGGGAGGGCAGCCATGAAACCAAGAAGTGATTATGAAGGCAGCCATGCCGATAAGTTTTATCGCTGGCTGCATGGGGAATATGACCCATTCGTAGGTAAACTTGAACTGCGGGAGGAGCAGCCGGAAAATCCGCCTGCCACAGATGGGCAAAGCATTAATCGCGAAGCCATGCTGCGCATGGTGGATGATTGGGCACATAACCGTGAAATCCGTGCATTTCGCGTTTTATACAAGATTGCTTCTGTTTTTATGTGCATTGCCATGATGGTTGTGCTGCTGATTACGGTTGCAAACCTGCCGCCGTTTGGTGCGGCAACCAACCCCGCCCATAACGAAGTGATGGTGCGTTATCTGGAAAAAGGGATTGATGAAACTGGCGCGGTCAACGCGGTCACAGGGATGATTCTCAATTATCGTGCATTTGATACCTTTGGTGAAACCTGTGTATTGTTTATCGCATCCTGCTGCGTGATGATTTTATTGATGGCAGAAGAAGGGCATTCCTCGGATGGACGGCTGGAAACCCGTTTTGAACCCAAGGATGACCCGATTTTATATCGTATTGCATTGTTTCTTGGCCCAATTGTGTTCCTGTTTGGGATTTATATCATCTTAAATGGGCATTTATCCCCAGGCGGCGGTTTTTCCGGCGGCGCAATGATTGGGGCTGGGCTAATTCTCTTTTGCAATGCGCTGGGACTGGAACAGACCCGTCGGTTTTTCAATGAACACATTTACAAGGTTGTCAAAGTCGGTTCACTGGTGCTTTATGGAATTACGATGAGTTATTATTTCTTTACCGGCGGCAATGGGCTGCAAAATATCATCCCGCTTGGTACGCCGGGGCATTTGATTTCCAGTGGTATGATTTTGCCAATTAATATTTTTGTCGGGCTGGAAGTTGCCTGTACCATGTATTCGTTCTTTTCGCTGTTCCGGCAAGGATCGCTTTAGTGGGTTCATCATCTTTGAGGGGAAGGGATTTTCTATGCTTCACAACCTGGCAGTCAACCATATTGAAGCCGCTGCCGTTGTCCTGTTCGGCATCGGGTTCACCATGCTTTTACTGCATCAAAACCTAATTAAAAAAATTATCGGCTTGAATGTCATGGATACGGCAGTTTATTTGTTTCTTGCCGCAAAAGGCTATATTGAAGGGCGTTTGCCGCCGATTATTGTCGATGGCGTGACCGATTCACACCTTTATATCAACCCAGTGCCCAGCGGGCTGGTGCTGACCGGCATTGTGGTCAGTGTCAGCGTCACGGCATTGATGCTTGGGCTGACCGTATGCCTTTACCGGCGTTACCACTCCCTTGATTTGGATGAAATCCTGATGAAAGTCAAAAAGGAGTGGATGTAATTGGCGCCTGTGTGTAATTTCCCGTTTATCTCCATTGTGCTTTCCATGATGAGCGGCATTATTTCTTCTGTTTTGCCCGGCAAATGGGCAAGGCGGCTGACAATGGTGCTTTTATGTGTGGTGATCGTTTTATCTGGCGGGGTGCTTGCGTTCACCATGCAGACTGGGGATAGTTTTACGTTTGCCATGGGCAAATTCACTGCCCCTTGGGGCAATGAATTGCGCGGTGGGTCTTTGGAAGCTGTGCTGGCGGTTTTCTTTGCGCTGGTTATGCTGCTTTCCTTAATCGGCGGCAAACAGCATATTGATACTGAAGTTGCCGAAAGTCGGACAAGCCTCTATTTTATCATGTGTGATTTGATGCTGGCGTCTTTGCTGGCACTTATCTATACCAATGACTTGTTTACCGCCTATGTATTTGTTGAAATCAATACCATTGCGGCGTGTGGGCTGATTATGGTGCGCCAGATTGGGCGTACTTATGTTGCCGCTGCCCGTTATATGGTGATGAGTTTGTTGGGTTCCGGCTTGTTTCTCATCGGGCTTTCAATGCTGTATGGATTGACTGGGCATTTGCTGATGGAGCCTGCCCAAAGCGCTATTGTTTTGCTGCGCGGGTCCGGCCATTATATTGAACCGCTGGTGGTCACGGTTGCACTGATTACCGCAGGGCTTGGCATTAAATCCGGCTTATATCCGTTCCATTCCTGGATGCCGGAAACCTATGGCTATTCCACAGCCGCTTCCAGCGCGATTTTGTCTGGGCTGGTATCCAAAGGATATATTATCCTGCTGATTAAAATTTATTACCGTGTGTTTGGTGAAAAAACCATTATGTATGGCAAAATCTCGAATATCCTGTTTGTGTTCGGACTGCTTGGTATGGTACTTGGTTCGCTTTCCGCCATGCGTGAAAATGATATCCGCCGGATGATTGCCTTTTCTTCCGTTGCGCAAATTGGCTATATCTATATGGGGCTTGGCCTTGGCACCCGTGCGGGCGTAGTCGCATCGCTGTTCCATGTGCTGTGCCATGCGGTGGCAAAGGCATTGTTGTTTACTTCGGCAACTGGATTATCTGATGTATCCGGCGGATATAAACGCTTTTATCATCTGCGCGGCGCAGGTTTCCGCAACCCTGTGGCTGGCATTGGCTTTTCAGTCGGGGCGCTTTCCATGGTCGGTTTGCCCATGTTTGGTGGGTTTATCTCTAAACTGCTCTTTTCCCGTGCGGCGATCAATGACCCGAATAAAATGCTGCCCGCTTTGGTCATCTTGGCAATCAGCACCTTGCTGAATACCGTCTATTTCCTGCGTACGGTGATTACTATTTATACGCCGGTGCATGAACACGATCAGCACCGTGCATTCCGGGACAACCCAGGTTATGGCATTGCAATGACCTTTTTTATTGTGTTGACCATCGCACTGGGGACATTGTCACAGCCATTGGTCGATGCGCTGACCATTGGGCTTGGGCTATTCGATTAAGGGGGGAAGGGAATCATGATTTTATTGCCGGTTTTACTGCCCCTGGCAGCAGGGCTGGTCTTGCTGCTGATCCGCCCCATTGGGGAAAGCCGTACAGCCCGGATGGTGCTTGTCCCAGCGGCGCTTGTGCTGACGGTGACAGCAAATCTCTATTTGGCATCACAGCCGGATGTATCCTTGCTTTTGTGGCAGCTTGCACCTGAGATGCCAATTTATTTCCATCTGGATAACTTGACACGGCTTTTTTCACTGCTGACCTCTGGCATTTGGTGCATCGCAGGGGTATTCAGCCTGCAATATATGCAGCACGAAGGCGGTGAACGCCGGTTTTTCTGCGTTTACCTGCTGGTGCTTGCCATTTTGATGGGTCTGGATTACGCTGGCAGCCTGATTACGTTTTATGTCTTTTATGAACTGGTCACATTATCGTCGTTTTTATTGGTTATCCATTCCGGTACTCATGAAGCGATTATGGCAGGACTGAAATACCTGTTTTATTCCGTCGCGGGGGCATTTATGGCGCTTTTCGGCGTATTTTTCTTGTATTCTACAACATCTGATTTGGTATTCACGCCTGGTGGCGTATTGCCTGCCAGCTTTATCCCCGGTGAACGTGAACGGCTGCTGATTGCCTTGGCGCTGTTGATGCTTGGCTTTTCCGCTAAGGCAGGTATGTTCCCACTGCATGGCTGGCTGCCTGCGGCGCATCCGGTTGCGCCTGCACCAGCGTCCGCGGTGCTCTCCGGCATTATTACAAAATCGGGTGTACTTGCGCTGATCCGGGTGCTTTATTATATCGCGGGTGTAGATTTCCTGCGCGGCACTTGGGTGCAGTATGCGTATTTATCGCTGACGCTGATTACTGTTTTGATGGGTTCGATGATGGCATATTATGAGCCTGTACTGAAAAAACGCCTTGCATATTCCACTGTCAGCCAGGTTTCTTATGTGCTGTTTGGCATTGGACTAATGACACCTGTAGGACTTGCGGGGGCATTATGCCATGTGCTGTTTCATGCCACCATTAAATGTGGACTGTTCCTTGCCGCTGGCGCGTTTATTTATCAGACTGGGCGCACAAAAGTTGCGGATTTGCGCGGCGTTGGCAAAAATATGCCTGTGACAGTTTGGAGTTTTGCATTGTGTTCTCTTGCGTTGGTTGGCATTCCGCCCGCAAGCGGATTTGTCAGCAAATGGCTGCTTGCCACCGGCGCGCTGGATGCAGGCGTAGGCGTATGGGGTTATCTTGGCCCTGTGATTTTGCTGGTCAGCGCATTGCTTACCGCTGGATATTTATTCCCAGTTGTCAGCCGAGGCTTTTTCCCCGGCGAGGGTTATGAAAGTGGGATAACCTGCCGGGAAGCCCCAGGGCTGATGATTGTACCAGTTGTTTTGCTGGCAGTGCTTGCGATACTGCTTGGCATTTTCCACACACCGTATAATAAGCTGCTGACTGCCGTACTTGGCGGGCTGTTTTGATGGGGAGGGGTTCGGATTATGAATGAAAACTGGCTGATTGTCCCAATCCTGACGGCAATGGCAGGCGGCGCATCGTTATTCCTGCCAGTATTCCGGCAAAAACGCACCTTCCGGGAATTATATACCCTTGGCGTTACCCTGCTGACCAGTGTACTGCTTTGGATGCTGGTGCTGAACCGTCCCGCAGATGGGCTGCTTTTGCTGCATTTTACTGGTGATTTGAATTTGACTTTGCGGCTGGATGGTATGGGTTCGATTTTTACTGCATTGATTGCAACATTATGGCCGCTGGCAACACTATATGCGTTTGAATATATGCGCCATGCTGCCCGGCAAAATGGGTTTTTGGCGTTTTATACGATTACGTTTGGTGTGACGGCAGGCATTGCCCTGTCTGGCAATATGCTGACACTTTATATGTTCTATGAAATGCTGACGCTGGTAACCGTGCCGCTGGTTATGCACGATTTATCGGATGAAGCTGTCCGCGCCAGCCGTAAATATTTGTATTATTCCCTTGGCGGCGCTGCGTTTGCCTTTATCGGTATGGTGTTCCTGATTGTTTATGGTATGACGCTGGAATTTCGCCCCGGCGGCATTTTGCTCAGCGGGCATACCGGCGACCGGCAAATGCTGCTGATTATTTATGTGATGACTTTCTTTGGCTTTTCGGTCAAAGCCGCTATTTTCCCATTCCATGGTTGGCTGCCTGCGGTTTCAGTTGCGCCAACGCCGGTTACGGCGTTGCTTCATGCGGTAGCAGTAGTTAAATCGGGTGCATTTGCTGTGTTGCGGCTGACCTATTTTTCCTTTGGCGCGGCTTACCTTTATGGCACTTGGGCACAAAATGTTGTCATGGCGGCAACCATGATTACCATTGTTTATGCTTCCAGCCGTGCGCTGAAAGAAACCCATTTCAAACGGCGGCTTGCTTATTCCACAGTCAGCAACCTTTCTTATGTGTTGTTTGCCGCAACAATGATGGCGCCCTTTGGACTTTCGGCAGCACTTTGTCATATGTTGTGTCATGCGGCAATTAAAATCTGTGCGTTCTGCTGCGCAGGCGCTGTGATGCACCAGTCCGGGCGCAATTATATCTATGAACTGGATGGTATTGCCCATAAAATGCCGTTTGTATTTACTTGTTTTACTATTTCCGCAATCGCTTTGCCAGGGATTCCTCCACTTGCGGGATTCCTCAGCAAATGGAATATTGCACAGGCAGCATTGAGTTCTTATCAGCCGTTGGCACGGCTAGGCGTTGGTGTTTTGTTATACTCCGCGCTGATGACCGCAATTTATATGCTGACCGTTGCGGTGCGCGCATGGTCGCCGCTGAAAGAAGGACATGATTTACAGCAGGTGCGTGACCCTAACTGGTATATGAAACTGCCGCTTGCGCTGTTTTCAGTTGGGATTATTGCGCTTGGTATTTGTGGCGGCGGAATTGTTGAATTGCTCCAGCAGATTTCTTATGGCTACTGGTAAGGGGGAATGGCTGTGCTGTTATTGATACTTGTTTGCCTGCCGTTTCTCGCAGGCATTATCGCTTATGCGCTTGGCGTGGGTAATCCCCGCGCACGGGATATTTTTTCACCGCTTGCCGCGCTTGCCGAATTTGGGCTTGCAATCTATCTTTGCACATTGGTGTGGAGCGGCGCGGAAGTCAGTTGGTCTGCCGCTATATGCGGCATGGGACTGCGTTTGCAGGCGGATGGGTTCCGTGTGCTTTGGGTGGCTGCTGCCGCATTTGCTTGGGCGTGTTCCAGCGCAATTGCGCCCGAATATCTTGCCCATGGCGGACATCAGGGACGTTACCAACTGTTTACGTTTATTACACTTGGCGGTGTGATGGGGGTATTCCTTTCGGCAGATTTGTTTACGGTATTTGTATTTTTTGAAATCATGTCGCTGGCAAGTTGGGTTTGGGTTGCCCATGAGGATGATAAAAAAGCCAGCTATGCCGCTGATACCTATTTAGCGGTTGCCGTGATTGGCGGGCTGACTTTGCTGATGGGTTTATTCCTGCTGAATCATACCGCAGGTACGTTGATGATTGCTGAGCTGCGGCAGGCTTGTGCCGCCCATGCCGGACAGCTGGAACTTTATGCCGCTGGTGCATTGCTGCTGCTTGGCTTTGGTGCAAAAGCGGGTATGTTTCCACTGCATTTCTGGCTGCCGATGGCGCATCCGGTTGCACCGGCGCCCGCATCGGCACTGCTTAGCGGCGTACTGACCAAATGTGGTATTTTTGGAATTCTGGTGATTGCGGCTGGGCTTTTCCCGGAAGATTTGCGCTGGGGTGAGGTTGTGCTTGGACTGGGTACTGTAACGATGGTGCTTGGCGCATTGCTTGCCATATTTGCGGTCGATTTGAAACGCACATTGGCTTGTTCATCGGTGTCCCAAATTGGGTTTATTTTGGTCGGCTGTGCGCTTTTAAGCCTTTTGGGGGAAGAACATGGTTTGGCTGCCGCAGGCACACAACTGCATATGCTGAACCATTTGCTGATTAAAACAACATTGTTCCTTTCCGCCGGTGTTTTTGCCATGAACCGGCATACGCTTGACCTGAATAAACTGCGTGGGGCAGGGCGGAACAGCCCGCTTGTGCTCAAACTTGCCTTTTTAATGGGGGCACTCAGCGTGGCAGGTATCCCGATGACCAGCGGCTATGTCAGCAAAACACTGCTGCATGAAGGTATTGTGGAATATATTGCTCATGCGGAGCATTTGGCTGGCATTGCCCTTGTACCGCTGCATATGGTGGAATGGCTATTTTTGCTGTCAGGTGGTATGACCCTTGCCTATATGACCAAACTATTTTATCTTTTATTCCTTGCAAAACCGCAAAACCAGACCCCTCGGCTGAAAATGGGGCTGCCTGCGGCGCTTTCCATTGCGGCACCTGCGCTGGTGCTGTTGGTGCTTGGGCTGACGCCCCACCAGACTATGGACAGGCTTGCGGGCAAAGGGATGCTGCTTGATGGGCTGACTGCGCCAGTCCATGTGGTGCAGTATCTATCCCTCCAGAATCTAAAAGGTGCTGCGGTTTCCATTTCTGTTGGGATCATCTTGTTTGTGCTGATTATTTGGAAATGCTTGATGCGGGATGGTGTGCTGAAAAATGCCTGGCCCACATGGATGGATTTGGAATGTCGGTTTTACCGTCCGGTTGTCATGCAGATGCTGCCTGCGGCGTTGGGCTGTATCTGCCGGATGTTTGATTATTTGACTGATAGTTTGATTGCAGCGCTACGTATGACTGTGTTGCGCAGTGCGCGGATGAAACAAAAACCGCTGACGCGGTTTGGGCTTGCCAACAACCTTGGCGCATTGCTTGACCGCCATGCGCGCCGCAAAGGGCAGCAGCGCCGTTCCTTTATCTTCTCACTGGCACAGTGGGAGGAACAGACCATTTTAACCAGCCGTTTGATTGGCGCGAGTATGTCTTTTGGTTTACTGATGTTCTGTATTGGGCTGACGCTGATACTGGTTTATTTATTGATATAGACATAATATCCGTAAAAAACGGGATTTAAATATTTTTGCATATAAAAGTTTATCCTTGACCATTGGATATGGTCAAGGATATTTTTTTGTGGTTTAGTTAGTATGATATAGTTGTTTTTGCAATTTTCGGGGAAAGATTTCGTCCCCGTGAGGGGGTGTATTGCATTGAAAACGGATAGGATTGCAAACAGCGCAAGGCTCTTTTCGTCCCCGTGAGGGGGTGTATTGCATTAAAACAAATTCAACGAACTGGTAGCATAAGGAGCCTTTTCGTCCCCGTGAGGGGGTGTATTGCATTCAAAGAAAGGATATGTAACAATATGAAAACATTAGTTTTCGTCCCCGTGAGGGGGTGTATTGCATTGGCAAAACCGCACAAGCAGTAGTTGAATTTTTGATCAATTCTTGTATGATTATATCATAAAAAGAAGTGTATATGCAAGCCCTTTCAGCAAAAATAGGGTTTTTATCCGATTCTTTATCGCACATATCGGGTGCGAACCACCATTTTTCCATGTCCAAATCCAAGATATAAAAAACCGGTTCGCTGCCAGCAGCCCACAAACGGATAAATAAAGTCTAATAAAGCACCAAAAACAAAAATACCATTCAGGGCGGAGAGAGTTATCTCTCAGGTTAGGTAACTGCAATCACCAAATTAAATGAGAAATCCTTGCATTAGAAACCGTATTCTGTTATAATAAACATATTGCTTGGCGATTTTTGCAAAAAGGTTGACAAGCATGGCTCTTTGTGCCAATATTAAGCAGGCATAGCTATTTTTATGGCTATGTAACCCTGTCATGCCCTGAAAAATCAATATTCGGCAGCAAATGCACTTTGCCCTTTCCGCACTGGCGGCGGCATAGATACGGGGTTTATTGAAGTGCTTACTGGCATTGGCCCTGTGCGTGTCGAACCCGGAAGCGCGTATAAGGATAAATTGGCAAATGCTCAGAAGGAGAGGATGCCAGTGTTGATGATATCGAATGGTTCACGCCCAAGGGCATAACAGAAACTTTAACGGAAGCAGACACTTATCAAATTGCTGTTTATTTGGAAGATAATTCGTGGATTGAAGTTCAGGCGGACGCAGGCACGCCATCCACGGTTGACCCAAATCCCACTGTTCCGGATACCACTGCTCCCACTGCCACAACTGTAACATCCGGCAACTGGTTTCCAGAACCCGGCGGAGCAAACACTTTCACAGTTATCAGTGCCAGCAATTATTATTATGCGGCGCCAGCCAAACAACGGACAGATTGCAACTTTCCTTTATCGGTATTTAGCGAAATGATTCCTGTTTTGCTGCTGAAAGAGGAAAATAAACCTTTACAGTGACAAATGATAACCCCTATGCGAAAATCCCCTTTGACAAGACAGGAAAAGCTGTCATCAAAAGGGATTTGTTTTTTTGTGGAATAATCAGGTTTTGGTTGCCCATTCGCCGGTCGCCAATGCTGTCAGATATGCGTTGATAAACCCATCCAAATCGCCATCCATTACCGCGCCGATATTGGTGTTTTCAAATGCAGTACGGGTATCTTTTGCCAAAGTGTATGGCATAAATACATAAGACCGGATTTGGCTGCCCCATTCGATTTTTTTCTGGTCGCCTTTGATATCCGAAATCTTATCCAAATGTTCCCGTTCCTTGATTTCCACCAGCTTGGCACGCAACATACGCAAACAGTTGTCCTTATTTTGGAACTGGCTGCGTTCGGTCTGGCAAGATACCACAATCCCTGTAGCTTTGTGGATAAGCCGTACTGCGGAAGATGTTTTATTGATATGCTGCCCACCTGCGCCGGATGAACGGAATACCTGCATTTCATAATCTTCTGGACGGATATCAACATCTGATGAATCATCCGGGATATCCGGGATAACTTCTACCGCAGAAAATGATGTATGCCGCCGCCCAGAGGAATCAAATGGCGAAATGCGTACCAAACGGTGTACGCCGCTTTCTCCTTTTAGAAAACCATAAGCATTTTCGCCTTCTATGACAATATCTGCTGATTTTAACC
Source organism: uncultured Butyricicoccus sp. (assembly GCA_910584935.1). Lineage (GTDB taxonomy): Bacteria > Bacillota > Clostridia > Oscillospirales > Butyricicoccaceae > Butyricicoccus_B. The sequence goes on from CAJUDU010000041.1 coordinate 13,950, forward strand.
CAGCTTCTTCACCATCTTGGTAATCCATGATTTTATAGGTGAACCCGTGCCGTTCTGCCCAGCGGGTATACATACGATATAACATTTCACACCAGTCTTGGGCTTCTGTGCCGCCTGCCCCAGCATGGAAGGATACCAATGCATTGTTATGGTCATATTCCCCAGTCAGCAGGGTGGACATCTTTTGTTTTTCCATTTCTTCTTCAATGCTGGCAAACCCAGTTTCGAGTTCCTCCAGTAAAGATTCATCATCTTCTTCGATTGCCATTTCACATAGGGTCAGCATATCTTCCCATTGGCTGTATAAGGTGTGGAATCCTTCGATTTTACCTTTGAGCGCACCCATGCGGGATACAACCTTTTGGCTTTCTTCTGGCTTATCCCAGAAGCCTGGCTGGGCGGACTTCATTTCCAGTTCATCGACTTCACGCGCTGCCTGTTCCAGCCCTAAGCTGCCGCGCAATTCTTCCAGCGCAGGCTTCATATTGGTAAGCTTTACTTTGTATTCTTCAAATTGCAGCATGAAAAATGCTCCTTTTCCTTTTGGGATGTACAGATTGTTGTTCCAATCTATTATATCCAAACCAGCGGGCAATGTAAAGCCTATTTCGCACCTTTGCCGCAATGATTCTTGATTATTCCAGCCATTGCAAGTTCCTGTCCCCGGCAATGCTGGACAAACCAAACAAAAATAATACTTTATCATACCCGCCTGCGGCAATGGTTTCCGAAACCGTTTTTTCTTTATAATACCGTAAGTCAATCAAATCAATCTGCTGGAAATGCCGCGCCAAAAATGGCGCGAAACAGTGCGCATAAGAATCCCGCACAATGAGTAACTTGCCAGAAGGCGCATTCGTTACAAGATTCACCCAGGCATGATTGCCATCCAGATAAACTGGGTATTTATCGGCTTCTTGCAAATGTGCCGGGAAAAAGAAGCTGTCCTGCACCACAGGGAAAGGTTTATTCTCATCTGTAATCGTGACGGCTGCCTGCACGGCGGGATCTTGCCATATGGTGATTTCATCCGGCTCTGTTGCCCATAGGCCGCTTTTAGAATAAGCTGTGCCATAAAACCCATCATAAACCTTGATATCATATGCGGAAATATTCGCTTGTTCCAGTCCCCAAAGCTGTGCCAGTTTGCCATAGGCAGTATATGCGCCTTTGCTCGTCCAATGGTGGTCAGTGCGGTAATAGGCATCGGGTTCCGCCTGTAAAGCGGATGCAATTGGCACCCATTCGATACCTGGAATATCCTGTAACTGTTCCAGCATTTTTTTATCAGGATACCAGTCATGCAGGGCAGGCAATTTATCTGGGTGCATATAACCCGAGGTCGGCACACAAAGCAAGGTGACTGGGATATCTGTCTGTTTGACAAATGCGGACAGCACATTGATATTATCTTGGAATGTTTTTCCGTCCTCAAGCGGACGCTCAAATAACCAGCCATTTTTACCGCGATAAATCTCATTTGCAGCGTTTAAGCCTGCCGCTTGACGGGAATAGGCATTTAATCCAATCCAAAAATCCCGTCCGGTAAAATGGTCAGCAATAAATGAATCAATGGACGCAAAAAATTTGCCGTCCCATAAGCTGGACAGGCTGAAATGCGGCGGGGACTGCAATACCCGTTTTTCATTGACTGAAAAATCGGTTTTGGGCAGGATAAAAAAACCTGCACAGACCACGCCGGTAAAAATACAAAAGCCTGCTGTCAGCGATATGTTTCTTTTTTTCATGATAACCCCTTTGCGTTAAAACCGGAAATATAAAAATGGGTTATAGGTTTGGGCAGCAAGCGCCGCTGTACACAGCAGCAGTACCATACTGCCAGACACGATTTCTACCAGTGCAGCAGCTTTGCCGGTGCGGAAACGGTCAAAAATATGCTTGCCCATTGGCAGTGATGCCGCGATTGCAACGATTAGTAACGGCAAATAGGTGAAAAATAAAACGGCGGCATGATGCCCAATTAGGCTGCCGTTTGGCAGCAACAGGCAGCGAATATATTGTTCAAGCGCCCCGAAATCATCAAATGCAAATAATACCCATCCAAAGGTGACAAATACCATCGCATATCCATGGGTTAGCAGCCGCGGCGCAGTGCGCAGCCAATTTGCCAGCCAACGTTTTTCCAGCGCAAGCAGGGCAAAATAATAAAGCCCCCATAATACAAAATTCCAGCTTGCGCCATGCCATAACCCAGTCAGCGCCCAAACCACTAATAAATTACAAATGGTTTTGCGGGGTCCTTTACGGCTGCCGCCAAGCGGGATATATACATAATCCCGGAACCATGTGCCAAGTGAAATGTGCCAGCGCCGCCAAAATTCTGAAATACTTCGCGAAATATAGGGATAATCAAAGTTAATTGGCAGTTCAAAAGCAAATAATTTGCCAAGTCCGCGCGCCATATCAGAATAACCGCTGAAATCAAAATAAATCTGCAAGGTAAACGCTATCGCGCCCAGCCATGCGCCGAGAATACCATTCTCGGTTGGGTTTACCTTTAATGCTTCCCATAAAGCGCCCATTTGGTTGGCAAGCAGCACTTTTTTGCCCAAACCAACCAGCAGCAGCCGGATGCCGCCGGAAAACCGCGCAAGTGTTTGTTGGCGTGCGCCAAGCTGGCTGGCTAAATCCCGATAACGGATAATTGGTCCCGCGATTAACTGTGGGAATAAAGTCATATAAGTGGAAAAGCGTGTAAAACTGCGCTGTGGGATGGTATCCTGCCGGTAAACATCAATTATATATGAGAGTACTTGGAAGGTATAAAAAGAAATCCCTAGCGGCAGCGGGATTTTTACTGTTGGCAAATCCGCCCAGAAGAAAACCGGGCGCAAGATATCCAGCAAAAACCCAGTATACTTAAAAATACCCAGTAAACCCAGATCAAACACTGCCGCGCCAATTGCCCAGCGCTTTTTATGCGCTGGGTTTGCCTGCATCCGCTTTGCAGCGTAAAAGTTTATCACAGTTGTGGCAAGGATGACCACCAAAAAGGAAGGTTCCCCCCATGCATAAAAAAGCAGATTTGCCGCCAGCAAAAAACCATTCCGCCAGGCGCGGGGCAAAAGATAATAGCCAAGCAGTGTAAACGGCAGAAAAAAATACAAAAATGTTAAACTTGCAAAGCTCAAAAAGGCACCGCCTTTTTTACGGATTGAGCATTTGCCCAATCAGCTTGCCTGCGTTTTCGTTATCTGCGGATACGCATAAGATAACATAGCAGTCTTGCTGCTCCAACACAGCACTTTCCAGCTTTGGCACTTCTTCGGGTTTATAATCTGCATATCCTTCAATCCAGTTTTGCAGAAAATCCTCAAGCTGTTCTTCAAGTTGTTCCGCGCTGTCTGCGTCTTTTGCCTGCCAGACCGAAAAACTCTCCGCAGTTGCACCAGAACCGCGCAATGCCGCGCAGTTTTGCACAAGTTCTTCTTGCACACCATAAATTTGATATGCCTTTTCAGGTGTTAATTCCGCCATTTGGTCGGTAAAAGATAATTTCCCTTGCAGGCTGTCAACAGTATCTGCCGGGTCAAGCGACAGACTTTTGCTACACGCCGCAAGGGATAGCCCTGCCAAAGCAAGGCATACTGTTTTTTTCCATTTGTTCATGTTGTTCCACATCTCCAATCATTCTCCATTTGAAGGAACCGTATTTTCCTTCAAATAATCTGCCCACTTTTGATAATATTTGCTGCCTGGATGAATGCCATCGGTTGCCGCTTCATTTGGCAGGTTGCCATCGCTGTCCGTCATGACAGACGCCACATCCAGATAAACGGCATTTTTGTCTTTTGCGATATCTTTCAGCATTTCATTGAATTTCAGAATTTGCTGATTGTTGGTGTTATCAATATTTTGTGCCGAAACTTCTGCCGATACCGGTAAAATCGACTGGATATATACCGTGGCTTCTGGCTGGCGTTCGCGTACAGCATCAATAATTTCGCCATAACCGTCACAAAATGCCTGTGTATTGGGCCAGCCCAGCTCATTTTCACCAAAAATCAGGAAAACCTTGTCATAGGTTTTCCCATTCGCCAGTTCATCAATCACTGGGATATCATGGTTCAGCATACTTTTTGTAAATACTGTGCGCACATTGAGGCCAATGCGGTAAAAACAGTCAGTTTCTGGCAGCACATCATATGTCACAAATCCATCCACATAGGAATTGCCCAAAATCGCGGCATGGGAAAGATCCGCAAGCACAGGCGCTGAAGCTGGAGCGCTGCTTACTGGTGTGCTGGCTTCTGGGATGGTTTCTTGCTTTTCCTGCTCACAGGCAGCAAGGGTCAAAAGGGACAGCAGCAGCCCGCTGCAAAGCAGAAGCCGCCGCATGGTTGCAGTATATTTCATCATGTGGTTTCACAGTCCTTTTTTGATTCGAAAAATTCATGGTTATTTTTTAAGTTTATGCCGTACCCGTAAAAAATTGTCCGGCGCAAGATTTGCCGAACAATTGCCCTGCGGCAGGGCAGTTTTTTTGTCATTACAGGGTTAAAACGACCTACACTAAAAGCATACCTTAGTTGTCGATTTGTGTCAAGGTGTCTTATGGACTGGTAATAAAACTGTAACCGCTGGGCAATCATCCTGTAACCATCGGGCGGGGATGATTTGCTCATTGCTGGGGTGCCAGAAAAAAGCATGACAGCGCTCTCTTTTTTGAACAAAACCACAATAGAATTTTTGTGTATATTGTACTATACTGTTTGATACATTCAATTTTGGCGGGATTGCTTTTCCTGTCCGTATTCCCTTTTTATTGGAGGTACCCATACATCATGAACGACTTGACTTCTGGGAAGCCATGGAAAATACTCCTCCGGTTTTCCCTGCCTATGCTGATTAGCATGATTTTTCAGCAAATGTATAACATTGCGGACTCGGTCATTGCTGGGCAGCTCATTTCGGTGGACGCGCTGGCAGCAATCGGCGCGGCATATCCGGCAACGGTTTTATTCCTTGCTGTGGCAACCGGTGCATCTATTGGATGTTCGGTGAATATTTCGCTGAGGTTTGGGCAAAAGGATATTGCTGGCGTCAAAAGTGCGGTGTATACCGCCTTTATTGCACTGACGGTGCTTGCCCTTGCGCTGACAGGGCTTGGGTTTTTGGTGATGAAACCGCTTTTGCGTCTAATTGGCACACCGACAATGATTTTCCATTCTTCGTTGCTTTATTTATATGTATATTTAGCTGGTGTGCTGTTTATTTTCCTTTATAATACAGCAAATGCGGTATTCAATGCGCTGGGTGACAGCCGCACGCCGCTTGTGTTCCTGATCTTTTCCTCGGTACTGAATGTTGCGCTGGATTTGCTTTTTGTAAAGTTTATCCGGTGCAGTGTGATGTCGCTGGCATGGGCAACACTGCTGGCGCAGGGCGTATCATCCCTGCTGGCAACCTTTACCCTGCTGCATCGTATCCATGGGTTGAAAACCGACCAGCCTGTGCGTTATTTTGACAAATCCTTGCTGCCGGAAATGGCGTCAGTTGCGGTGCCGTCCATTTGCCAGCAATCTTTTGTTTCGGTCGGCATTTTTATGGTGCAGGGCATTATCAACAGCCTTGGCGCGGTGACAGTTGCCGCATTTGCCGCGGCGCTGAAAATCAGCACCTTTGCGTGTGTGCTGATTAATACCTTGCCAACGGCACTGACTTCTTATGCTTCCCAAAACATTGGCGCGGGGCGCATTGACCGGGTACAGGATGGGCTGAAAGTTTCGCTTTGGATTTCTGAAATCATGATTTTGCTGATAAACTTATTGTTTTTCGCCTGCGGCGGACAGCTTGTCGGGATGTTTGTAAACGGTTCTTACCGTGAGGAAGTGATTGCCCAAGGGGCATTGTTCCTGCATATTGTTGCGCCATTTTATACCTTGGTTGGCGTGAAAAACTCCTGCGACAGCGTGCTGCGCGGCGGTGGTGCAATGGGGCAGTTTATGGCAACGACCTTTGCCGATTTAGCGCTGCGAGTTGGATTTTCCTTTTTATTTGCGCGGCTGCTTGGGTTTTATTCCATTTGCTTTGCTTATGCGTTTGGCTGGGTTTTTGGCACCCTGCTCAGCGCGATCTATTACCGTATGGGGCGCTGGAAGCGCACCATTGCCAGGCAGGCATAAAATCGTCAATCAATCCCCAAAAATTTTTTTGGGGATTTTCTTTTTTCTGCGAACCATATCGCCCGCTCAAACGTCTAAACTATGAAAGACAAAATGACCGGTACATTGCTTTCAGACTTTCAGAAAGGATGGCAGCTTTCATGATGGACAAAACCCAGTTTACACAAGCTGTGCTGGATGTGGAACCTACCCTTTACCGTGTTGCCAAATCCATGCTGCGCAATGAAACTTTGTGTGCGGATGCTGCCCAGCAAGCCATTTTGCTTGCCTGGGAACGCCTGCCCAGTTTGCGTGCGCCGCGGTATTTCAAAACATGGCTTACCCGTATCCTAATCAATGAATGCAATACCCTTTTGCGGCAGCAGCAGCGGTTTTCCCCTTATGAACCGTCAGAGGCAGAGTTGGTGCCTGCCCCAGTGCGGGAGGATTACAGCGATTTATACGCGGCGCTTGCCGCGTTGGAGGAAAAATACCGCCTGCCGGTTGTGCTTTATTACTTGGAGGGTTTTAAAACCCGTGAAATCGCGAGTTTGTTAGAAATCCCGGTTGGCACAGTGAAAAGCAGGCTGAATACCGCACGCGGGATGCTCCGCAAAACCCTGGAAGGAGAGTGCTTCGCATGAAAAAGAACCAATTCCCAGAGATGACCCCCACCTTTGACCAGCGGGTGCGTCAGACCTTGCAAAACCTCCCAGAACAACAGCGGCAAACGCGCCGGAATCCGTTTAAATTGATGATTACCGTCGGCATCGCGGCTGCACTCAGCATTGGCGGCACAGCTTTTGCAGCCAGTGGGATACCCGAACAGATTGGGCAGCATTTCAAACTGTTTTTCCAGCCCTCTCAGGAAAAACTGGTGGATGATTATGCTGTCACCCCGGAACCGGGGACACTTTTAGCAGAAAATGAAAAATACAGCGTGGAAATTGATTCTGTCCTGTTTGACAGCAGTGCAAAAACGGGCATTATCAGCCTGCATATGCACAATAAAAAAGAAGATGGCGTGATGCCGTTCAGCTTATCGCGCATTCTGCCGGAATTCCAGGGCGCAGGGCTTTTATACAGCAATTTTGCTGAATGCTATGGTTCAAACGATGGCGAATATGCGTTTGAGGTTTTATATGATTCCACGACGCCGGAATTTGGTGAGGATGGGTTCAGCGGCAGCAAATTCTATTTGGATGAAGCCCGTTCCACTGAAAACGATTATTATATTGAAGGGGCATTTATTCCTGGGCGGGATTATGCGCCAGACGGTGCATTGCGGCTGGAGCTGCTCGAAATTGGCACATTTTATATAGACAACCATGGGGTACAGCGCCTTGCTTCCGCCTTGACAGTGACTTTGCCACAGCCCAAGGCGATGCCAAGTTTATCATCAGCGGATGGCAATGTTACACTATCGCAAATTGGGTTGTATGTCCGTATGGAAAACTGCTGTGTGGTCGATGATTTGGATATTGCGATTGTCAAATTAAAAGATGGTACAGAAATTGTCCTTTTGGACGAAGAAAACGGCATTAACAATTCGTTATATGCCTACGGATACAGTTTTGACGAAAATACTGGTGATGAGGAAGCGGAATATGGCCCGGTTTCCGATATCGGTATTTACGTCCTTGGCAAACCATTTGTTTTAGAGAATGTATCCGCTATTTCACTCAATGGAACAGAATATCCGCTTTCCTAAGTAAAAATTTTTTGTAAAAAATCCCCTTGCCACAGGTGCAATGCCTTGGACAAGGAGGTTTTTTATCAACAACTGTAAGGATTCGACTAAAAATATTTATATAAAAGGGAAAAACCCCTGAAAGCATTGCCTTAAGGAACCACTGATTTAATCCTTCATAAGTCAAGAAGGTGTGGTATAATAGG
>CAJUDU010000042.1 GCA_910584935.1 uncultured Butyricicoccus sp.
GTTACCATTCACGCAGATTGTGGTAGGATTACCCCAAATGGATAGGGTAGCTGATAATCAGCAATTCATTATGCGACTTCTTGTCGCACCTCGTCCTCCGGGTCGCAGATGATGACATTGTCCTGGGTCATCAGCATGATAAAGGTGATCTCCCGTTTGCAGCTCATGGATTTGCCGCTGCCGGGCGTGCCGAACACAAGACCGTTGGGACAGCGGGATTGCTTGCGGTCCAGCAGGATCATGTTATTGGAAAGGGCGTTGAGCCCGTAGTATATGGCGTCGCCGCCCATGAACACCTCCTGGGTGACGAAGGGGACGAACACCGCCAGGGCCGAAGTGGTCAGGCTCCGTTCTATCTTGATGCGGTTGAGCCCCAGGGGAAGGCTGCTCATAAGCCCGTCCTCCTGCTGGAAGTCCAGCCGGGTCAGAAAGCAGTTATAGGTCTGGGCGACGCTGGCCGCCTGGGATACGGCGATCTCCAGCTTTTGCCGGGTCTCCGCCGTGTGCAGCACCAGGAAGGTCATGTTGAACATTCTCTCGTTGCGGGATTGCAGGTCGGTGAGCAGGTCTTTCGCTGCGCCGCCATAGGTGGAGAGGTCCGAAGGAAGAATGTCCATATCGTAGCCGCTACGCACCGCCCGCTTCTGTTCCTGTATCTTCATGGCATCCAGGTCGGTGATCTTCCGCTTGACCATTTTGATGGCCTCGTTCTGGTTGATGCCCCGGATGTGCATGGTGACCATGATATTCCCGTCCGCCTCCATGAAGTCGGTGAGGATACGGTCGTGCATCTCCGGCGCCAGGATTTGCAGGAAGGACACCGCCCCGTACCGCTTGCCGATGCGGAAGGTGCGGGTCTCCCCGAAGTGGAAGGAGGACGGAGAAATGAAGTCCTTCACCGAAAGGCCGCTGGCCGGGAGCCAGTCCCATTCAAAGGCGAACTGCCCTCCCTCCGGGTGAAGGATGTTGTAAAGTAGCTCCAGCCGCTCTTTTCCGTCCAGCACACGAGCCGCCGCCCCCATGACCTTGAAGCGGTTCAGGGTGTCGGTCTCAATGCGGGCAAACCGGGCCCGCGCCGCGGGAAGGTTCTCCGCCTCGATGGTCAGGGTCACATACTTGGTTTTCACATAGCCGTTGTTGCCCCGCTTGTACTGCATCCGCAAGATGTCCACCGCCTCGTCCCGGATGGGGTCCAGGTCATTGCCCTGTCTTGTGATTCCGAACAGTTCATCGGCGGCGCTGCCACCGCTGCGGCTGTCCAAAGTGACCTGGACGCCGATGGAGGGATCGTAGCCGTTGTAGAAGTCGCAGAGGCTTTCAAAGATGCTCCGCTGGTCCTCCGGCCCTGCCAGGCGGTAATTCACGTCCTCAAAGGCGATGGTCTTGGAAAAGGCGCCGCCCTCCAGCCTGCACAGGCCGTCGGAGAACATATTCTGAAACGGGATGCTGTCCTGCACCGTATGGACTTTCCCGTCGCCCTTTGCCTGCCGGATCACCGCCTCGATTTGCTTGCGCTCGGCACGGGTGAGCCTACGCTTTGCCGGTCTTTCTGCCTTTTCTCGCAATCCGCTTCACCTCCTGTTCCAGTTGGGATTGCCGCACCAGGGCGGAATAGAGATTGTTGGTCTGGTAGATGCGCACCTTCGGCCGGATGAATTTGTTCTGGATCAGATGGCCCAGGAACATTTCCAGCGGCTGCCCGTTCTTCTCGTACATGGCGAACAGGAAAAAGGGCAGCATCACCAGGATCATGCAAAGCGCCGCCGTGGTGGTTCCCAGGCTCGCCTTTGCCAAAAAGAAAAGCGGCACGCCTACCAGCGCCGCCGCTCCGAAACAGATTACTTGTCGTTTGGTCAGCCCGAACAGGACCTTGCTCTGTATCCGGCTCAGGTCCTTCGGGATCGTTACATAAGCCAATATTTCACAACTCCTTTAGTGGGCGCCGAACAGGGATTTTGCCAGGCTGCCGGTCTTGAACAGGGTGTAGCACAGAAGAACCGTATAACCCATGCAGCCCCAGATGGCCGCGGATATGTTGTCGCCGGATGTGGAGATGCCCTCCACCAGCACCGCATAGATGCCCACACAGATCATAATGAGGAAGGCCTGGAAGCCCAGGGCCAGCAGGGAGCGAAGATAGTTCTGCCCCGTGGAGCCCCACTCCCGGTTGACCATCGTGGCAAAGGGAATAGGACCTATGGAGGTCACCAAATACACCTCAATCATTCTGCCGTAGATCACCAGGAAGATGCAGATGGAAAGAATCTGCGTACACAGCCCCACGAACACGCTCTGGAACCACAGCCCCAGCAGGGCGCCCACGCTCCAGTCGGCAAGCTGGGTCTCCAGATCGCCCACCACGCCGGAAATGTCAATGCCTGCGTCCGAGATGATGACCCCCGCCGACTGGCTGACCACGTTCTGCGCCACATCGAACACCGCCATGACGATGTTCCAGGTGTTCGTGACGATTAGCACCGCACAGAATGTCTTGAAAATCCACTTGAAGAAAATCCAGGTGTCAAAGTCGTGGAGGTTGTTTTTCTCGATGATGAGCTGGATCAGCTCGTAGCACATGACAAAGGTGAGGATGATACCTGCGATGGGGACGATCACCGTTTCCGAGAGATTGCGGATCATGTTGAAGATGCTGCTGTTCCAGGCGGCGGGCGTCATGCCGACCTCTCCGGCGATCTCGCCCACCTTTGTGTTCAGGGTATCAAACATTCCGGTCAGGTTTGAAATGATACCGTCAATGAGCAGTTCCTTGAACCACTCCTGGATCATATCCAATATCAAGGGAGATCACCTCCTTTGCGGGGGCTCCCGCTGTGAAGCGAAAGCCCCCGCCGGGTTTGGAGCAACATCAGGTGGTGGACAGCAGACCGGACAGCAGGGGGATCAGGGTGATGCCGATGAGGGCAACGCCGCCGCCCGCCATGAGCTGCTTGATGCCCTGGCTTTTGGAGGCGGGGTTGTCCTGGCCGTAACCTTCCAGAAGGTTGATGCCGCCCCATACGCACAGGCCGCCGCCCAGGGCGATGACCAGAGTCTGCAAAACGTCGATAGCACTGGTAAAAAAGCTCATATTCACATTTCCTTTCGTTCAGTTGAATTGTCGGGGTGAAGGTCGGTCGCTTTCAATTCGTACAGATCGAAAGGCTCGTCCGGCTTCACAATGGCCGGTCTGCGTTTCATGTACCGTTCAATGTCAAAGGTGTTTTTCTTGTCGGCGTCGGCAAGGTACTTGTAGCGGGGATGCTTCGTTATATCAAACTTGTCGCTGAAAAACGGACGCACCCCTCGAAGCTGCAAGATGCACTTGCCTCCGTCCATCACCGCGATCTCGTCCTGGGTCATCAGCTCCTTTCCTAATTTCTGATAGTTGAGGCCGTGGGAAACCTGGCTGCCCCGGTTCTCGGATTGATTGAAGCTGTCGATGGTCTCCTTGCCCAGCAGCTCCGAGATTTCTTTCAGGGTGGATTTCTCCTTGCCTCCCAAAAACAAGGTGGTGTCGCAGTTGCCCACAATGGTATCCGCGGCGTCCTTGTAGATGGTCTTTAACTGACTTTGGGACTGCAAAATGATAGAAGCCGAGATTTCCCGGCTCCGGATGGTGGCGATCAGCTTGTCGAAGTTGGGTATTTGCCCGATATTGGCGAACTCGTCCAGGAGGCACCGCACATGGACGGGCAGCCTGCCGCCGTACACGTCGTCCGCCTTGTCGCAAAGGAGGTTGAATAGCTGGCTTTGCAGCATGGCGATAACGAAGTTGAAGGTGGTGTCCGTGTCGCTCATAATGAGGAACAGCGCCGTTTTTCGGTCGCCCAGGGTGTCCAGCTCCAGTTCATCGTCCGACATGATCTCCCGCAGCTCCGCAATATCGAAGGGGGCAAGGCGTGCGCCGCAGCTAATCAGGATGGATTTCAGGGTCTTGCCGGCGGCCAGCTTGAATTTGCGGTACTGCTTCACAGCGAAGTGGTCCGGGTGCTCCTTTTCCAGCTTGGCGAACAGAATATCCACAGGCGACTGAAATTCCTCGTCGTCCTCTCTGGCCTCCGATGCGTTGATGAGTTCCAGCAGCGTGAGGAAGTTCTTTTCTTCCGGCTCCGCCTCGTACCAGATGTACCCGATCAGGGCGCAGTACAAAAGGCGCTCGGCCTTGACCCAAAAATCTTCCGAGGATTTTTCCCCGTCGCCTTTGGTGTTGGCAATGATGACATTGACCAGCTTCAAAATATCCTTTTCGCTGCGGATGTAGGCGAAGGGGTTGTATTTCATGCTCTTTTTGAAGTTGATGGTGTTGAGGACCTTGATGCGGTATGGCTCATAGATGACCTTCCCGCGGGCGTCCCGCATGGGCTTTCCGTTCTCGTCCAGCTTGGGGGCGCCCCGGCGCAGCATGGTCCCCACCTCGGACAAAAGCTGTCCTTTGGGATCAGTGACCACATAGCTGCTGTGCATCTGCATGAGGGAGGGCTTGACGAAGAAACGGGTCTTGCCGCTGCCGCTGCCGCCGATGACCAGAATGTTTTTGTTCCGGGCGTACTTGGGATTTTTCGGGCGGCTGGACATGGTGAGCTTTTCCGTCTGTGTCAGCGGGATGTTCCGGTCGGGGATCGGATCGACATAGGGAGCAATATCCGCCGCCGTGCCCCATCGGGCGCTGCCGTACTCGATGCCCTTACGGTATTTGCGGGCGTTTTTCTCTTTGGCGTATACCGCCAGCCGGACGACGACCACCCCGGCGATACCTGCCAGCAGGTCCAGGGGATACAGGCTTGGCGCCGCATAAGAAAACGCCTCCGTAAAGCCCTGGCTCAAATGCAGGAACTTTTCAGAGGCGTCAAGGCCGGGCGCAAGGCGCACCGCCTGGCAGAGTTTATCAAAGAGATACACGAACAGAAGATACGGGAGATTTAGGATGAGAACCTTCTTCCAGTCAACCGTCATAATTCTACACCCCGGTCTTTGGCCTCGACCTTCTCCCGCTGGCGGTGTTTGGCTTTGGCCTGCTGCTTTGCCTGAGCCAGCTCTTTACGGATGGAGGGCTTTTTCTCTTTCTCCAGGTTCTTCGCGGAGAACTCCCGGAAGGCCGCCGTGATGACATCGGCATCCCGACCCTTGAAGAACACCAGATAGCGGGGTATCTCGCCGCTGGTGTCCTTTTTCAGTGCGAAGTCAATGCCGTACTTCTTGGCGGTGGCAGAAAAGGCCCGGATGTTTTGGTCGGTGATCTCGATGTTGGAAACGCCGGTGTTGTGCTTCATAAGCTGCCGGAGGGTCTGCTTTCCGTGGTGCAGCTTGGTCTTGCGGCCGGTCACTCCTTTCTGCATCTCTTCCAGCACTTTTTTCATGGCCTGTTGCAGCATCCCGGCGGAGAGCTTGGTGGCCTCCACACAGAGGGCAACGGTGCGCTGGGTGACTTCTTCCTGCATGAGTGATTACCTCCTTTCTCCGCTGCCGTACAGGTCGTGGTTCACCAGGGACGCATAGTAGCTGTCGATGGTGGCCGGGGCGTTATACAGGGCAGCCAGCAGATATTTCTTGATATTGCGGACATAGGTGGTGTTCTCCCGCATACGGTCCAACACATACTCGATGTGAGAACTGTTCAGCTTCAGGAACCGGGATTTGACCACTTCCGCCGGATAGTCGTCCCCGGCAATGCGGATTGTCTCCCTGCGGGAACAAACGGTATCCACCATGAGCTCAACCAATTCATTCAGCATATCCCGGTCCAGCCGGTCATCCCGGCATAGATAGTCATACTCGATATTCTCCAAAATCAGTTCCCGATAACTCTCTCGCTCCCGCATCCAGTCCCGTCCGGTCCGTTTGGCCCCTGCGGGGGTTTGGGGGCTTGATTGGATAGGATTTGCTCCTTCCGTACTTGGTGAATCAGTATTTTGTTCTTCAGGATTTCTTTTCTCTTTATTTAATTGCGGCCGGTTTTCCAGACATGGGTTATCCATATCCGGGTTTTCCGTATCTGGACAAGCCGTATCCGGCTCGTCCTCACACGGCTGGCCCGTGTCCGGGGGATGGGGCGTCTCGTAGATGACATACTCCACATCCACGATCTTGCCTTTGCTGTCCCGGAGGCGGTTGCGGACTATGTACCCGGCCCGTTCCAGCTCCTTCAGAGCTGATCCAATGCTGTCCGTGCCCTCCTTGCAGATTTTTGCCAAGCCTCTGGTGGTGTAGTTCCAGTCCTCCGGCAAGGACAGCATCATGGAGAGCAGCCCTTTGGATTTCAGCGACAGCCCCGCGTTGCGCAGGTGGTGGTTGGACATCACCGTGTAGTCGCGGGTTTTCTCAATGCGAAATACCGCCATGGTATCACCTCCTTTCGGCGGTTGGGAAAAGTGTTCGTTTTCGGGGAAAAGACGGCCTCTATGCCGCCCTTATACCTCGGAGGGGAAAACCTATGGGCGGCGGCCGCCCAGCCAATCGTGGCAGAAGGCACATGGGATTTTCGACTCCTTTCGAGGTGGTTTGTATATATGGATGTTCTATTTGTCCATTTACTCAACACTAAAAATGAACAATTTTTTAGATAAAAAAAGCCATGGGTTTACATCCATGGCTCGTAAAATTCTTGGTTTGTGCCGCCCTATAGACTAGGAAGAATTGTCTTCTTTTGAGGCAAATGGTATAATGAATCTACTATTATTCCAGAGGGGTATTTTCTCTATGCTATGTTATTGAGTTGTGGTATGCAGTAAAAAATCCCCATTGATGCTAAACAGGAGGTGAGCCAATGGAGCTAGATTCCATTAAACAGATAATCCAAGATTTTTTTCAGGAAAATACTTTGACAGTTGTTGGTTCAGGCCTCTCTGCTGCAGAAGGAATTCCTGGAATGTCTGCATTGTCTAATGAATTACAAAATAAAATTCCTCATTTTCTTAGTGATCCTATAGATATAAAACTTTGGGATAAAATCAATAAAGATCTTCTTGCTGGAGTAGGATTAGAACAAGCACTGCATAATACTAAACCAAGTCCGCATATTGAAGATAATATTAGAACAATTACCGCTAACTTTATTGGAAATGCAGAGAAAAAGGTTCTTTATGAGATAATTAATGGAAGAAAAATATTGCGGTTTGCGGATTATCTTGGACATTTTACCATCCGCAACGATGGACTTGTAGTTGTCACCACAAATTACGACAGATTAATTGAGTACGCCTGCGAATATAAAGGCATACGAATTGATACTCTTTTTATTGGTAGATTCCTAGCACACTTTGCGCCAGAAAAAAGTAAATACTCTTTCTGCGAGGGACTTACTAAACGGCCCGGAAAACAAAGGACAGCCGTTTTTGCTCCAAAAGTAACTGTCTTAAAACCTCACGGGTGTCTCAGTTGGCATATGATTAACGGTGAGCCATATTCTATTCCCAATTATCCGTTAGATGATTGCTTAATTATTACACCCGGCGTCAATAAATATAAAGAAGGATATAGCGTTCCATTTGATACCCATAGAACCAAAGCAAACGCTGCGATTGATCGAGCACAAAGGTATATTATTATTGGCTATGGTTTCGGAGATGGGCATTTAGAGACTCATTTGATTCAGCAATTAAATGCGGGAAAACCTGCTCTGTTACTTACCCATTCTTTATCTCCTAGAGCGTTAGAGCTAACTAGGAAATGTAAACACATAACTGCAATTTGTAGCGATGGTGCAGATGGATCAACAATAGTTACCGCTACATCCGAGACATCAATTCCACACATCAACTTATGGGATTTAAAATCAATGCTAAAGGAGGTTTTTTAATGTCACAGCTACTTTGCTTTACAGATAATGATTTACTTGGTAACGTGACCTATGTAGATACAGAACAAATTATTATAGAAATTGCCAACATAAACATTATGGGCCAAATTTGTGTCGGCAATCTTGTTGCTATAGAAACCGGAAAGCAGCATGAACATCTTATTGCACTAATTGATAAAGTTACCCGAAAATACATTGACGACTTTGACGATGACACTGCTCAAGAAAATGAGATGATGGTATCATCTGCAGACTATGTAAAAGTAAGTATCATAGGAACATACCATTCGGTTTTGGGAAACTCGCATGACGTTTTTAAGCGCGGGGTTGATATGTTCCCACAAATTGAGAGTAAATGCTACTGTGTTTCTGGAGTCAACCTTCAGAACTTCATGAACATCCTGAGCAAAGACATAGCAACCAAAAAGCGTTTAAAAATTGGGTCTTTTATGATGGATTCTAATGCTGACGCTATACTTGATGGGAACAAATTTTTCCAACGACATGCTGCAATATTAGGTAGTACTGGTTCAGGAAAGAGCTGGTGTGTTGCTAATATACTCGAAAAAGCTAGCGAATTAAAGTACACAAATATCATTGTGTTTGACATGCATGGCGAATACACCAAGCTTGCAGAGGGACCAAATAAAATTGCAGAAAGATTTCGCATAGCAGGTCCGGGCGATTTAGAAAATCCAAAATCAGATGTACTGTTTCTTCCTTATTGGCTCTTAAACAGAGAAGAACTCTTATCAATGGTGCTTGATCGAAGTGACTCCAATGCACCGAACCAAGCCTCAAGATTTACTCTGCACATAAGAGAATTGAAAGCTCAATCATTAATTAACGAAAAAAAGGAAGATACATTAAAAACGTTTACTGTAGATTCTCCAATTCCTTTCTGCATGACAGATCTTCTTGATCGGCTTAAAGATGATGACACACGAAAAGGAATTGGTTCATCAGGAAAGCCAGTGAAAGGCGACTGGGAAGGAAAGTTAACTCGCTTCATTGCACGTCTGGAAAGCAAATTAGAGGATAAAACTTATGGTTTTATGTTCCAGCCTTCTCCTGAATCTAAAAATTATGGTTGGCTTAGTGATGTGTTATGTAAATTACTAGGTTATACGGACGGCTGTGCTGGCATTAAAATTGTAGATTTTTCTGAAGTACCTTCCGATGTGTTGCCGGTTGTCACAGGTACATTAGCAAGACTTCTGTACAATGTTCAATTCTGGATGACGCCAGATAAACGAACCCCATTTACGCTGATCTGTGATGAAGCGCATCTGTATCTTCCCGTTAAAGACGAAGCAGATACTGTTCAAAAGCAGGCACTTTATAATTTCGAACGCATTGCAAAAGAGGGACGCAAATATGGAGTATCTATCATTGCCGTCAGTCAGCGACCTGCAGATGTGAGCAAAACGATTCTTAGCCAATGCAACAACTTTATTGTATTAAGGCTGACCAATGAAAAAGACAAGGGTGTCATAAAAAATCTTTTGCCGGACTCCTTAAAAAGTACGATTGAGTTTTTGCCTTTGTTAGATGTTGGTGAAGCGCTTGTGGTTGGGGATGCTATATTATTGCCTAGCAAATTGCTGTTGGATAAACCATCTCCAGATCACCAACCCATCAGTGCAACTAAGAACTTTTGGGATGAGTGGGATAGCATCAAACCTGATAATGATGCAATTATAAATGCGGTAGAGGCATTGCGTAGCCAAAGTAGGTAAAATAGGAGCGCCACAGGTTTCAAGCCTATGGCGCTCCTACCTATTAGTCTATTTCGTCGTCCAGCCCCTCCGCCGTCAGCCAATCCTCAAAGGACTTCCTAGAGATACGAATCATGTTTCCGATGCGGATCGTCTTGAATGCTCCAGAGTTGGCGAGTTTATAGGCCGTAGCGCGGCCGATACCGAGAATGGCTGCGATGTCATTCACGGTGTATGTTCTGCTTTGGGGCGTTCCTTTTTCGTTGGGTGTGTTGGTGCTCATAAGATTATCCTCCATCTGTGCTAATAGCATTTTGAAATGACCCCTGTAAGCCCGCTGTCACGAGGGGTTCCTGCTAATACCTTGCTAATACGACATTTGAAAAGCCGTTGTAAGGCAGCATATTTCAGGGGATTTTGTGCAAATTGACCTGCCTCCAGGCAGTACAATTTGCGAAGAAACAACACGGGAAGATATGATATGAACAATTTACGAAATGGTACGCCGTACTCCTAAGCGGTAGGCCGCCAGTTAGAGTCTGGCTCAGGGTGCCAGCCCTAAAGCATCGGAATTTGGTTTTCCGGTGCTTTTTTATGCCCCCTGGCGGCGTATTTTGAGGGAATTGCTATGGTTTTGGCTGATTGCACAGATTTTTAAAAGGAAAATTGCTGGATTTGTCGTGTATTTTTTTTGTAAAGGTTTGTTTTTTCCGGGATTATAGCGTATACTTATACTGAATATACGATTGGGGCTTGGGAAAATATATGGTATGCCCCCCAAAAAATATCTTGAATGATTGTTAAAGGAGCTATTTTGCCTTTATGAAGCTGTTGGTTTTATTTGGCGGGCTTTCAAGCGAGCATGAAGTGTCTTGCGTATCAGCTTCGTCGATTGTACAGAACGCGGATAAACAAAAATATGAAATCATTACTGTTGGCATTACAAAAGATGGGCGCTGGCTGATGTGTCAGCCGGACCCAGAACAGATTGCCGCAGGCACATGGCAGCAGGATGCCGTTCCTGCGATGCTGTCGCCGGACCGGTCAGTCCATGGACTGGTGGTACTAGGGCAGCAGCCCCAAACCATACGAGTGGATTGTTGTTTCCCTGTGCTGCATGGGTTTGGCGGTGAGGATGGCACCATCCAAGGGCTGCTGACGTTGGCGGGTATCCCATTTGTCGGCCCAGGGGTTGCGGCTTCCGCAGGCTGTATGGATAAAAGCCTGACCAAAATCATTGTGGGGCAGGCGGGCATCCGGCAGGCAGCATATGCGCTGGTGCTGCGCCCGGATTTCACCCATGACCGGGCAGCCGCCGTACAGCGGGTGACAGAAACATTAAAGACGTTCCCAGTCTTTATCAAGCCATGTTCTTCAGGTTCATCGGTTGGCGTCAGCAAGGCGGCGGATGAAGCCGCATTGCTGGAAGGGTTGGAAGAAGCTTTCCGGTGGGATGAAAAAGTGTTGGTTGAGGAATTTATTGCGGGACATGAAATTGAAGTGGCGGTACTTGGCAACCATGCCACTCGCGCCAGTATTGCGGGGGAAATCGTCCCGGCGCAGGAGTTTTATACATATGACGCGAAATATAATGATGCTGCTTCTGCGTTATATATTCCGGCGCGTATCCCAGAGCAATCCATGGAAACCGTCCGGCAAAATGCCTTGCGTGTCTTTGCGGCAATGGGCTGCAAAGGATTATCTCGTGTGGATTTCTTTTGCACTTATGATACAAATGAGATTATTTTTAATGAAATCAATACCATCCCAGGATTTACCTCTATCAGTATGTATCCCAAACTGTTTGCATATGAAGGGATTTCTTATCCAGAGCTGATTGACGCGCTGGTTGCGCTGGCAGGGGAGGGGCATCATGGATAACCGACCCATAGGTGTGTTTGATTCTGGCGTAGGCGGGCTGACAACCGTGCGTCGTATGCACGAGATTATGCCAGGGGAAAATATTATTTATTTTGGGGATACCGGGCGTGTGCCATATGGCACACGTTCCCCGGAAACCATTTTGCGGTACACCCGGCAGGATGTCGCTTTCCTGCGTACATTTGATATCAAAGCGATTGTTGTCGCGTGCAATACGGTGTCAGCGGTGGCGCTGGAAACTGTTGCATCTGAAATTGGCGTGCCAATGATTGGCGTGGTTTGGCCCGCCTGCCGCCGGGCAGTTTCGGTGACGAAAACAGGGCGTATTGGTGTCATAGGCACAACAACCACCATTAAATCTGGGATATATGAACGGTTATTGCACCGCGCTAACCCGGATTTGAAAGTATATGCCCAAGCGTGCCCATTGTTTGTTGCACTGGCGGAAAATGGGCGTGTCCACCGGGGGGATATCGTCATAGAAACCATCGCAGCGGAATATCTTGCCCCGCTGAAAGCCCAGGGGATTGACACCCTGATTATGGGCTGTACCCATTACCCGCTGCTGCGGGAAGTCATTTCCGCATACATGGGCAGCCATGTGTATTTGGTGGATTCTGGCGCGGAAGCTGCGGACCATGCCCGGCAGCTTTTGGTGCCTGCGGCGGAAGGCAAAGGGCAGACTCAGTATTTTGTATCTGACGACCCGGAAGCATTCCGGGGATTGGCGGAACTGTTTTTGAACAGCAAAATTTCAGGGCAGGTTGGGCATGTGGACATTGCAAAATATTAAGAAAGAAAGACAGGGTAGTGTGTGGGATGAAAAAAGATGTATTGCTTTCGATTGCGGCAGCGCAGTACATGGAAGGGTTCGAACCAGAATTTGTAAACCTAATGACCCAGGCGAAATTATATGAACGGAATGGAAAATACTATATTGTTTATGAGGAAAGCGAACTGACCGGTATGGAAGGCACCAGAACAACCGTGAAAATGGACAATGGCACGGTAATTTTAATGCGTACAGGTGCATTCCGGTCAGAATTGCTGTTTGCCAAAGACCAGCGCCATGTTGGGCTGTATGAAACCGGGGTTGGCACCATGGTGATTACGACCCATACCAGCTCGCTGGAAAATACAATCGGTGAGGATGGCGGCAAGCTGGTGATTGAATATACATTGGAAATTGACAATTCGCTGCTGGGGCATAATCATTTGCATATGGTGGTTACACCGGCACAAGTTGGCATTCCAGATTAAAATAACGGAGCGTGTAAAGATGAATTTAATGGAAACCGCACGGCAACAGGTAGCTGATATTGTTCGTGCAGCATATGAAAAGGCAGCGGCGGCAGGGGATTTGCCGCAAGCGGCATTGCCGGAACCTGCTGTAGAAACACCAAAAGACGCGACAAATGGCGATTGGGCGTGTACCATTGCGATGCAGGGTGCAAAGGTGCTGCATATGGCGCCGCGCAAAATCGCGGAAGCGCTTGTGGGACATATGGTGCTTGACAGCACATATTTTAAGGATGTCAGCATTGCGGGGCCGGGCTTTTTGAATTTTACCTATGGTATGGGTTGGTATCAGGATGCGATTCGGGCAGTGATGCAGCAAGGCGCGGATTATGGCAAAAGCAAAGCGGCAAAGCCGGAAAAAATTATGGTAGAATTTGTTTCCGCCAACCCGACAGGGCCGATGCACATGGGCAATGCACGCGGCGGCGTTTTAGGTGACTGCCTTGCCGAGGTGCTTTCATGGGCGGGGCATGATGTGACCCGTGAATTTTATATCAATGATGCTGGCAACCAGGTGGATAAGTTTGCCCATTCGGTAGAAGGGCGGTATATTCAGGCGCTGAAAGGCGAAAATGCACTGGAATTTGATCCATCTTGGTACCAAGGGGAAGATATTAAAGCGTTGGCACAGCTTTTGGTGCAGCAGTATGGGGACAAGCTGCTGGACAAGCCCGAACAGGAACGGCTGGATATCATCACAGGGTTTGGCTTGCCGCATAATATTGAGAAAATGCAGCGGGATTTGGCACGGTACAAAATCAATTATGATGTATGGTTCCGGGAAAGCACGCTGCATGAATCAGGTGCGGTTGCGGAAGCGGTGAAGTTATTAGAAGATGCCGGTATGACCTATGAACAGGACGGCGCGTTATGGCTGCGTTCCACAGCGTTTGGTGCGGAAAAAGACGATGTATTGCGCCGCGCAAATGGGTTTTACACTTATTTTGCCGCAGATATTGCCTATCATCGGAACAAGTTTAAAACACGCGGGTTTGACCGGGTGATTAACATTTGGGGTGCGGATCATCATGGGCACGTAGCACGGCTTCAGCGTGCGCTGGACGCAATTGGGCTGGACGGCACAAATCGGTTGGAAATTGTGCTGATGCAGCTTGTGCGCATGATGCAGGATGGCGAAGTGGTGCGTATGTCCAAGCGCACCGGCAAGAGCTTAACGCTGTCTGATTTGCTGGATGAAATCCCAGTGGATGCGGCGCGGTTTTTCTTTAATTCACGCGCAGCAGAAACCCAAATGGAATTTGATTTGGATTTGGCTGTCCGGCAGGACAGCGAAAATCCGCTGTATTATATTCAGTATGCACATGCACGCATTTGCTCGGTGGTGCGCGGGGCACAGCAGGCGGGTATTGCCCTGCCGGATGCGGCAAAAGTGGATTTGACAGTCCTGGCGCACGAGGAAGAAAAAGCACTGATTCGAGCAGTTGCGTTGCTGCCAGAGGAAATCCAAACGGCAGCGCGTATGCGTGATCCATCGCGCCTCAATAAATATGGGGTGGTACTGGCGGCGCAGTTCCACAAATTTTACAATGCGTGCCGGATTAATGATGCGGAACCGGCGCTGCGGGATGCACGGCTTGCGTTATGTATGGCGACTGTACAAACCGTGCGCAATGTGCTGGCGATGATTGGGGTTGATGCGCCAGAGCATATGTAAGAGTGGTTAAAAATCCCCTTTTGGGGATTTTTAAAAGAGGGTTCCGCCCGCTGCGGCAGGCGGCTTGGGGCGCCGCCCCAAGACCCTGCCGCCTTTTGAAAAAGGCGGGCGAAAACTTTATTCTTTTGGCTGCGGTGCAGCCTGGTTTACTCATGCTGGCAGGCATCCTGTGGGGAGGGAGGCTTGCTGGAATTTGGCAATCCATGCCGAACCATGGATTGCCCGGTGCCTGTAAAGGAGGCGTTTTCACATGACAAATTCCCGTATCCGGAAAGTGATTTCCTTTGTATTGGTTGTAATACTCACGTTCAGCAGTGCCGCGGCGTTTTCATCGGAAATCAATACACGGTTTGAATTTATTTTGTCACAGATTGAGGCAAACAGTTTATATACGCAGGACAAAGGGATGCCGCAGTCTGAAATTGATTATTGGAATACATATCTGGCAGAGCATCCAGATGAGTTTGACAAGGTGATTAATGATTATTTGGCAACGCTGGATACGCATTCTATGTATTTATCCGGCAGTGAATATGAACAAGGGTTTTCGACGCTGGTTGGGTATAGCGGCATTGGCATCAGTATGCAGCAGACGCCAGAAGGGATTATGATTACAAGTGTCAACCGTTCGGGTTCGGCATATACAGCGGGCGTAAAGATTGGTGACCGTATTGTCGCGCTGGACGGCGAGGATGTTACGCAGATGACAGCGACCCAGATTTCGGAGAAATCGCGTGGCGATGCGGGGACGACCTTGCGCCTGACAGTAGAACGCGATGGGCAGCGGTTGGATTTTGACCTTGTTCGGAAACATATCCAGCAGGAATATGTTTCATCACAGACAGCGGCGGATGGTGTGGAATATATCCGCGTGGAAGCGATGGGTTCCCAAGGTGATTTGGATACGTTTAATGAAATTTGGCATGGACTGGATGAGAAAAACACCCGTGCGGTGATTTTGGATTTACGTTCCAATGGCGGCGGGCTGATTGACGTTGCTTGGGGCATGGCAAATACCATCTTAGAGGAAAAAGGCGCATATATGGGTGCAATTCTATGGCGCGAAGACCAAGGCGGCTTAGAAAAGCATTATGCAACAGGCGGCGGATTGCCGTTGAATAAAATATGTGTGCTGGTGGATGAGAACACTGCTTCCGCGGCAGAAATGCTGACCGGTATTTTGAAAGAGGTTGGCGGTGCGGATGTGCTTGGCACAACGACATATGGCAAAGGACAGGGGCAATATCATTTGACCATGCTTGATGGGGTATCCAAACTGATTATTACGTGTTTGGAAATGCACTTGCCACAGCAGGGCTGCTGGGAAGGCAAAGGCATCCAGCCAACGCAAAGCGTTGCGGAAAATACATCTGCGGGCAATTACCTGCAAGGACTAGAAGCACTGGACACAAATGGGACATTGACTTATGGACAGAAATCGGAACAGGTGCGCGCATTAAGCGGCAGGCTTTTCCTGTTGGGCTATGTTTCTGGTGCGTCAGATGTGTTTGATACCGATTTGTTAAGCGCGGTAAGGCGTTTTCAGAAAGATAATGGGTTACAGCAGCGTATTATCGCGGATCAGGCAACGTTAGCGGCGGTAAGTGAAAAAGCGGCAGCACTGGATAATGGTGCGCAGCAGATCGACAAGGTTTATTATACCGCGCTGGATCTTTGCAAACAGGCAGCGGCGCAGCCCGCACGGTATACAGCATTGCCAGATGGCAATTGGCGTGCCGCATAAGGTTTCTGGTGGTTGATGGAAATCAGAAAGGGTTGATTTTGATGAATACAAGCCTTGCATATCAAGATCCTGTTTGGGAAGAACTGATTGATGGGAAGATTGTGGCAATGTCGCCGCGCCCCAAGGTTCACCATAATAGGGTTGCGGAAAATATTGATTTCATTTTTCGGACATACCTGAAAGGGAAACAGTGTATACCGCTCGGTGATGGTTATGATGTTCATCTGACCCCAAAAGACTGTTTCATCCCGGATTTTATGATTGTTTGTGACCGCAGCAAGATCAAAGCAGATGGTGTGCGTGGCGCACCGGATTTGGTTGTAGAAGTGCTGTCACCCAGCACAGCGAAAAATGACCGTGGATATAAAAAAGATATTTATGCCGAATGCGGTGTGAAAGAATATTGGATTGTAAACCCAATAGACAAATCCATTGAACAATATTTCCTGCAAGATGGGGATTTCATTTTGCAGGAAGTATATACCTACTATTCAGATGAGATTATTAATCTGATGAAACCGGAAGAACGCGCCGCAGTAATAAAAACGTTTCAGTGCAGTTTATATGATGATTTGTTGATTCCTTTGGAAGATATTTTTGCAAATATGCTGACATAAAAGAATAACAACTTGGTTTGGAGGAAATATGGAACCCATTCCTTTGTGTACCCGTCAGATTTTAGCGATTTCCGGGCAAGATTGTGCTTTAGCAGCCAGTGTGCCGGCAAGCCTTATCGGGGCACTTGCAACATCAGAAAAATCATTCCAGCGAATGCTGGGGTATGGTTTGCCCGTGGGCGTGGCACTGCCGTGCCCGCCCACACCAAAAGATATGGATACCCCTTGGATAGAACGGTATATCAAACAATGTAAAACGGCATTTCGCCCGCGGATGCAGGAAAAAGCAGCGTTTTATTACTTGCGCGGCGCGGAGGATTTCCGAGCGCTGCGTGCGGCTGTTTTAGCGCTGACCGATATGACTGGGCGAACCGTGGTTGCTGAACTCCATGCTGCCGCAGAAGGGCGCATGGCAGATGGAACCGATTGCTTAGCGGCAGTCGGTGTGCTCCAGCGGATTGGGGTGTCAACCGTCATGCTCAGCGCGGCACAGCCTGAACAACTGGAAGACGCACTTGAACGGATTGCACCATATGCACGTCTGTCCATTGGCGTATGTGTGCCCTGCAGTTGGCTTGAACAGAATATTCAGCTTACAAATGTGGAAATTTTACTGCCTGCGCCGCATGAAAGTGCTGCCCGTGTATGGCAGGCGCTGGAGGGCTATGCTGGCGGCAGGACAGTCCGGCGTGACCATGATGATGTCATTTTAGCCCCGGATGGGCGCGATGCGCATTTTATTGATGCAGTGACCGATATTTCAGATGAAATTGACTGCGACCATCATTTGGAGGAACGCTTGCTGGAAATTGAGGATGAAGAAGCGGCAGCTCTTAAACTGCTGCTGCATGAAGAAGATGACCTTTATAATTTGGAAACTGATGGCTATATGCTGTCGCGCCCAGTGTGTTTATATGCAGAACATCCGGAGCTGCTCGAAAAAGCATTGCGGGTATATCCAGGACTTGCGATTTATGATGGAACTTGGGAAATTGCCCCGGCAGTTGCCCGGTATTTTTCCGAAAAATATGGGATGATATGTTTATAAGAATGGTTTGCAGATGGGAGGTTTATATTTGGACTGGATAGAAGTGACAATTTTTACATCGACAGAAGGTATTTTGCCAGTAACCTGTTTGCTGGATGATATGGGGATTGAAGGCTATGCGCTCGAAGATGCCGCTGATTTTGAAGCATTTTTGCAGGATACCGAAATTTATTGGGATTATGTCGATGAAAAGCTGAAAGAGGATTTGATAAATCAGGAAACAAAAATCAAAATATATCTTGCGGAAGATGAAAGTGGGCAAATACAGCTTGCACAGTTAAATGCTGCGCTGGAAAAGCTGCGGCAACAGGATACGGCGCATCAATACGGCAGGCTGGTGACAGAAACCAGCATTTCTCGCCAGCAGGATTGGGAATGGGGCTGGAAACAATATTTTAAGCCGTTCCCAGTTGGGCAGAAGTTTATCATTAAACCATCTTGGGAAACGGTAGAGGATACTGCTGGACGGACGGTTTTGGAGATTGACCCAGCATCCAGCTTTGGCACAGGCACCCATGATACCACACAGCTTTGCATTGCGGCGCTGGAACAAACGGTAACTGGCGGTGAAAAACTGCTTGATATGGGAACAGGGTCTGGTATTTTGGCGATTGCGGCGGCAATGCTCGGCGCAAAAGCGGATACTGTGGTGGATATTGATGCCCATTGTCTGACCTGCGCCCAGGAAAACGCGGAACGCAATCAGGTGCATATCTGGCGGGCATTGCATGGCGATGCTTTGCGTGATCCAAAACTTGAACAGGAAATCGGCGCAGGATATCAGATTATCACAGCGAATATTGTTGCGGATATTATCATTGCCATGGCACCCATGTTCTGGAGCAAGCTGGAGCCTGACGGCACATTAATCTGTTCTGGCATTTTAGAGGAACGAGCGGATGAAGTACAAAATGCCTTGCAAAATACAGGTTTTTTGTTGCTGAACCGACAGGCAAGCGGCGGCTGGAGCTGTCTGCGGCTGCGTAGGGCATAAAAAATACAGCAAATTGCCCAACGTTTTGACGCGAAAAAAAGCTGGACAATTGGCCGTGTGTTTGCTAAAATGAGTAGTAAGCACGGAGTTTTTTTCCTGCGCTTGGAATTGCAATGAAAGGGATGACAGGGGTTACAATGCCCAGGTTTTTTATAAACGCTGTTCCACAGGATGGGTTGATCCCCATTACTGGGGAGGATGCACATCATATCATTCGGGTATTGCGCATGAAAATCGGGGAAACCTTGATAATATGCGACAGTGCCGGGCATGATTATATTTGCTCACTGCAAAGGATCTGCAAAGAAGAAGCGCTATGCAAGGTGGAGCGCATAGAGCCTTCTGCTGGAGAGCCGCATACATGGGTTACATTATATATGGGCCTGCCCAAAGGGGATAAAATGGATTTTATTGTGCAGAAAGCAGTGGAGCTTGGTGCGGCGGAAATTATCCCTTTTGCTGCTGCGCGGAGTGTTTCACGGCCTGAAAGCAATGCGCTGCATAAGAAATACAGCCGTTGGCGGAAGATTGCCCGTGACGCTGCAATGCAGTGTGGGCGGGGACGCATCCCTGCTGTCGGAGAACTTATCAGCCATGCGCAGGCTGTGCAGGATGCTGCTGGGCATGATATTGCGTTGTTTTTAAACGAAAATGAAACCCAGCGAGGAATCCGGCAGGTGCTGGGCAACCAGCAGGTACAACGGCTGGCGGTGATGGTTGGACCAGAAGGCGGCTTTGCACCCGAAGAAGTCGGGGCCGCAGTTGCAGCCGGAATGGACAGCGTGTCCCTTGGGCCGCGTATCCTGCGGTGTGAAACCGCGCCATTGGCGGCGCTTTCCATTGCTTTATATGAAACAGAATATCATTCATTCGGAGAATAAGAAAAGACTGGAGTTGGTTTTTTTGGCGGCAAAGAATATGCCTCAAAAGAAGGAAGAAGATTATATTACCAATAAAGTGCTTGCTGTATTTACGGTTTGCCTGGCAGGGGTGCTGATTCTGATGGGGATTAGCAGGCTGTTGAGCCGTGGGGATACATTCCTGGCTGGCATGACGACGGTGCGCGTGCTGATGGGCATATCCGCAGTGGGCATCCTGCTTGGCATTATTATGGCAGTGCGGGAAAAATCCAGCGGCAAAGATAACACATACAAAATCCTGACCGGGCGCAGCCTGATTATTGTGTTTGCGGTGTCATTGGTGGTTTTGGCGTTTATTCATTATTATGGGTTCCCGGTATTTAAATTTTTCTATGCGCTGCTGCCTGCGCTGGCGGTGTATTATCTGATTTATCATTCGTATCAGGCAGAATTTTGTGTGATTTCTGTGGATTGCGGCATTGCTGTGCTGCTTTTGATGCTGGTGCGCTGGATTCAGGTCAATGGCGGCGCACGGCGGGTTAGCTGCATTGTTGCAGCTGTATGCGGCGCATTGGCGCTGGTACAGATTGCGCTGGCGCTGCAAATCCGCAAGGCGGATGGCAAGCTGAAATTTGGCAGCCGGAAACTTAGTTTTGTATTTTCTAAAAATGCGTATACCATGCTGATTGTAACGCCGGTTGTGATGACGGCTTTGCTTGTAATTGGTGCGCTGATGGGCACAACCGTATCGCTATATGCGGTATTTGCTGTGGTAAGTTATCTGTTTGTCACAGCGGTCTATTATACAGTAAAAATGATGTGATAAAAAAAACAGGGGATGCGGGCAGCAAAAAGCTGTCCGCCTGTTTTTTTCTGTCGAGGGAGGTGTGTATCAGGATGAAACATTGGTACTGCTGGCTGCTGGCTGTTCTCTTGTGCCTTGCTATGGTTTGCTGTAAACCGCTGCTGGGACGGCAAATGGCTGTATCTGCAATAGATGCCGCAATCATAACAGCTGATGCGTTGGAACAAGGGAAAACCAAAATCCGTTTGTATGCGCCGGATATCGACCAGGATGCGCTGTTCCGTGCGGTGGAATCCATTTGGCCTTATGCCTGCACCATGCAGCTGACGATTTATCATAATGGCATGGTGGATATTGCCCTTGGCGTGGAAGACAGCGCACGTCAACAGCAGGCATTGACTTTGGCAAAGGGGATGGCTGCACAGGCAGTAGACGGCTTAACAGAGGACACGGATAAGCTGCTGGCACTGCATGACCTGCTGGTGAGAAGTTGTGTATATGACCTGCCTACGGCAGAGGCTGTAAGCGCTGTGGATGGAGCATCGGTGCCATTTACAGCATATGGCGCACTGGTCAACGGCAAGGCAGTTTGTGCAGGATATTCACGGGCATTTGTGCTGCTTTGCCAGGCAGCTGGACTGGATGCCATTTATATTGCCGATACAGGCATGAACCATGGATGGAATGCGGTGCGACTGGAAGGGGTGACATACTTTATTGACTGCACATTTGATGACCCGGTGCCCGACCAGGGGGAGTATGTTTCACATGAATATTTTTTGCGTCCAACAGCGGCGTTTGAAACGACACATACATGGGATAAAGAATTCTATGAGCAGGTTATGGATGCAAAATGGGGGAAAACATAAGAAAATCAGTATTATATCATCGCCAAAAGAAAAAGACAAAAAAATCTGAAAAAATATGTTGACAAATGGGGGGTTATCATATATAATAAATCATGTCGTCAGCCGGAAAGCTGATACGCACAAGGAAAACCATCTCAAAGGTTTTTATGTTATGGCGGTATAGCTTAGTTGGCTAGAGCGTTCGGTTCATACCCGAAAGGTCATT
>CAJUDU010000043.1 GCA_910584935.1 uncultured Butyricicoccus sp.
TTTATCACCCTTTGGTATTATACCACAGATTCTTTTATTTTGGGATAGGCTCTAACCTCCTGAAACATAATAAACTCTGTCTTAGCGCCGCAAAGCGGCGAAGAGATTTCTATTTTCGCTTTTGCCCGCATACATATGGAACAGGATAAAAGTGACTGGGCAAAGGACGGGCTGATGTTTTGAAACTGCAACATGATGGGCTGCTTTACCGCGCCGCAATTTTATGCGCATCCAATTTAGGGCTGCAAAGCCTTGGTTTTTTATATCGCATCGGTGTTAGCCGCCTTGCGGGGGCACAAGGGCTTGGCGTTTATCAGCTTGTGTATTCGGTATATGCGGTGATTCATGCGGCGTGTTTAAGTGGGTTGACCATGGCGTGTTCACGGATGTCAGCCGAATTAAGCGCGGCAGGGCGCGGCGGAGCGGTTGGAAAATTAGCGGCGCTTGCCGCGAAAACTTTTTTAAGCTTGCTGGCAATTTGTACAGCTGTGCTGTATTTTGGGCGGGATGAAATCGCTGGGCATATTTTAGGGGAGGAGCAAGCTGCCATTGTATTCCCAGTGCTTTTGATATGCCTTGCGCTGACTGGTGTTGAAAACATTGTAAAATCATTTTGTATTGGGCTTAACCGGGTAGAATGGGCTGCATCTTCCGAATTAACCGAACAAATTGTACGAATAGCCGCTGTTTTGGTATTGCTTGCGTTATATGGTGGGCAGGATTACGGATGGATTGCGTTCCTGATTTTCGCGGGGATGTCGCTAAGTGAATGTGTTAGTGCCGCATTGCTTGCATATGTATACTGGAAACAGGTTCGCGTTCCAAAACGTGTCCGCCAGTCATTGCCCAAGGGAGCCCGTGCAGAATTTGCTGGCATTGTCTTTCCGGTCACTTGCGCGGCAGTGATAAACAATTTATTGGGTTCCGCATCTTCTGTGATTTTGCCCGGACGGCTGATACTGTCCGGCATGAGTCGGGCGCAGGCGGTTGCTGAACTTGGCATTATTTCCGGCATGGCAATGCCGCTTTTGGTCTTTCCTGTGGCGCTGATTAGCTCGGTATGCACTGTACTGATGCCGGAAATCTCACGCAGCCGCGCACGCGGCGATTTCCGGCGCATTCATGCGCTGGCACAAAAAGCAGTTGGGATTACTGGCTTGTTGGGAGTGCCAATTACCGCAATGCTTGTGCCGCTTGCCCCAACGCTGTCGCGTTTATTTTTCGGGCAGATTTTGCCCCTCAAATACCTTGCGTTATTGGGTGTTTCCACTATTTTGGCATATTATCAAATGGTCACAGCCGGGCTGCTTAATGGCATTGGGGCGCAGTGGTCAGCGGTCGGGGCAGGTGTATTTGGCGAGTGCATACAATTAGGGCTGGTATGGGTGCTTGCTGCCAAACCGGGGCTTGGCATTTATGGTTATCTGTATGCGCAGGTAATTGCCGCATTGCTGACCGTTTGCTGCAATTTCCTGCGGCTATGCAGCCTGTGTAAAATTAGCGGGGCATTGCCCCGGCTGTTTTTGGCGCCAGCCGTTTGCGGGTTGACTGTATTTTTATGGGTACGAATATTTTATACATTTTTCCTGGGCGTTGCCGGTTCACAATGGCTGGGCATTGTCTGCACCATCGCTTCTTCTTTGGCGTTGTGTATTGGATTATTGCGTCTGCTTGGCGTACGGGTGCAGGATTATATCACCAGAGGCAAAACCGTGAGGATGTTCCTTTGGGGACTGTACTAAACGTATTTCCCTTTATTTTCCTTGAAATTCCGGCAGAAAGCGTGTAAAATGAATAAGTTATCACGAAAAAGACTGGAGGCTGTTTGGTTATGACAGCGTTGGAACAATATCTGGAAAGCATCCGCGGCAAACGGATTGCAGTCATTGGCGCGGGTGTCAGCAACACCCCGCTCATTGCTTTGCTGCGCACAGCCGGCCTGCCGGTAACGGTGCATGATAAAAAAGATACAGAAGCTTTGGGCGCACGGTATACAGAACTGGCAGGGCTGGGCGTATCTTTTGCCCTTGGGCAAGATTATTTGGATTATTTGGATGAGGATATCATATTCCGCACGCCGGGGCTATATCCGGAACATCCTGCCTTGCGAGAAGTACGGGCACGCGGCGGCGTTGTCACCAGTGAAATGGAACTCTTTTTTGCGGTTTGCCCATGCCCAATCGTTGCGGTAACTGGTTCGGATGGCAAAACCACGACCACGACACTGGTTTATGAATTTTTAAAGCATGCGGGGCATACCTGTCATTTAGGCGGCAATATTGGCAAACCTTTATTGCCCGAAGTGGACAGCATCCAGCCGGATGATATTGCAGTGGTTGAGCTGTCCAGCTTTCAGCTTATGGGTATGCAGTGCAGCCCTGCGGTTTCTGCAATTACCAACTTGACGCCCAACCACTTAGATTATCATAAAGACTTTGCCGAATATGTGCAAGCAAAAACCGCGATTTATACGCATCAAACCCAAGGCAGCCGGATTGTTATCAATTTGGATGATGAAGTGACGCAATCACTAACCCTGAACCCAAATTGTGAAGTTTGGGGCTGTACCAAAAATGACATACCGCAAACAGGCGTTTATTTACAGGATAATGTCATCTATATTGTGCAAAATGGGTTATCGCGTGCGCTGATGTCAGCCGACCATATTCGCATACCAGGTGCGCACAATGTTTCCAATGTGATGATGGCTGCCGCGATTGTACAAGGGTATTGCACCGACCGGGATATTATTGAAGTTGCACATACTTTTGGCGGCGTAGAGCACCGCATTGAATTTGTCCGGGAATTTGAAGGGGTAAAATACTACAATGATTCCATTGCTTCCAGCCCGACCCGCACCATTGCGGGGTTATTATCTTTCCCACAAAAAGTCATCCTGATTGCCGGTGGTTATGACAAGCATATTCCATACGATGTATTAGGCGAACCGATATGCCAACACGTCAGCAAACTTATTTTAACTGGCGCAACAGCAGTTAAAATACGGGCTTGTGTGGAGGAATGCAGCAATCCCATCAAGCCGGATATCATTGATACACCGAATTTATCCGCGGCAGTCCGTGCGGCATATAGCGTTGCACAGCCAGGGGAGATTGTCATTTTAAGCCCAGCCAGCGCATCATTTGACTGTTTTAAGAATTTTATGGAACGTGGCAATGCTTTTAAGGAATTTGTCAATGCGCTATAATTCGGTGCGGTTTTGGCGGATGTAAAAAATATGGAATGCCGGTAGGGCAGCATGATGAAACTTCTGTAGCATGGTTTACAGTGGGTTTCAGGTGCTGCCCTTTCTTGCTGCGGATTTACATGGCATGGACTTTGCGGGATAAAAGTGATATGATATGGGCAGGGGAAATGTTAAGATTTTTAAACATCCATCCAAAGGGGGATATGATTATGATAGGGTTTTTAAAAGGTCTTTGGGAACGCTGGAGTATCCGTGGGATTGTCTTTTTCAAATGGACAGCATTTGCCTGCCTCATTGGTGCTTTGGTTGGCGCTGTAGGTTATGTGTTCCATACCGCGGTCGATATGGCAACTGTTTTCCGGCAGGCGCATCCATATTTCATTTATTTTCTGCCAGCGGCAGGCGTTATGATTTTAGCAATGTATCAGCTTTGCGGCTTGCCGCATGACCCTGGCACCAACTATGTCTTGGTTGCCGTGCGTGAGAATGCGCCAATTCGTTTGCGTATGGCGCCGCTGATTATTATTTCCACGGTGATAACCCATTTATTTGGTGGTTCCTCCGGGCGGGAAGGCGCTGCCTTGCAAATGGGCAGCTCCATTTCAGACCGGCTTGGACGCTGGATGGGGCTTGGCGATAAAGATGAACGCATTATCATGATGTGCGGCATGGCGGCAGGTTTTTCCGCGTTATTTGGCACGCCGTTGGCGGCATCTGTATTTGCAATGGAAGTATGCAGTGTTGGCGTCATGTATTACGCAGCAATTTTCCCCTGCATTTTATCCGCCCTGATTGCGGCGCTGCTGGTGCATACTTTGGGTGGGCATCCAACCGCATTTTCACTGGCAGAAATCCCGGAACTTACATATGCGGTATTGCCCAAAGTGATTTTGCTTGGCATTTTATGTGCCGCTGCTGCAATATTGGTCTGTACAGTATTTGGTACATTTCATCGTTTTTTTGTGCGTTATATCCCCAAACCATATCTGCGCATCGCCGCGGGCGGCGCGTTGGTGATTGTTCTCACCCTGCTTTCAGGCACCCGTGCCTATAATGGCGCAGGGATGGACAGCATTGAAGCTGCCCTTGCGGGGCAGGCGCGTCCAGAAGCATTTTTGCTGAAAATGGTTTTTACGGCCGTAACCCTTGGCAGCGGTTTCAAAGGCGGCGAAATCGTACCTGCTTTGTTTATCGGGGCAACTTTTGGCTGTACCTGCGGCGGTGTCCTTGGGCTTCCGGCAGGGTTTGCCGGGGCGCTTGGCATGGGTGCGGTGTTCTGTGGCGTGACCAATTGCCCGCTTACTGCGGTGCTGCTTTCTTATGAATTATTTGGCGGCGCAGGACTGCCGTTATTTGCGTTATGTATTGCGGTCAGCTATATGCTTTCCGGTTATCGCGGGCTATATAGCGAACAGAAAATCATGTACTCCAAATACAGCGCGGAATTTGTCGGCAAACGGTCGGGTGATGAATCTTAATTTTTTGATTGCCTGTCCAAAGGCAAGGGCTTTTGCTTTACAAAACAAAGTTATACGTGGATATCTGTAAATAAGGCGGATAATTTGCGCATTTTACACATTGTAAAGCGTGGATGTGTATGCTAAAATATTATGGACTATTAGCAAAGAAGGTAGCATCATGATTATCCTCGGGCTGGACCCCGGCTATGGCACAACCGGTTATGGCATTGTCAAATATGAAGGCACCCGGTTTACTCCCATACAATATGGCGCGATTAAAACACAGCCAGGACAGCCATTTGCAAATCGCTTATGTGAGGTCTATCAGGATGTCTGCACATTGGTTGATACCTTCCATCCGGATGAATGCGCGATGGAGGAACTTTTCTTTAACACAAATATTACAACCGGCATACAAGTCGCCCATGCACGCGGCGTGATTATGCTGGCACTGGCACAAAAAGGCTTACAGCCTGCGGCATATACGCCGTCCCAAGTCAAACAATCGGTAGTGGGCTATGGGAAAGCTGAAAAGCGGCAGGTGATGGAAATGACAAAAACCATGTTAGGGCTGTCAAAAGTACCGCGCCCGGATGATGCGGCAGATGCGCTTGCAGTTGCAATCTGCCATGGGCATACAGGGCGGTCAAAGCTATGGGAGAGATAAATGCTTTATTATGTAGAAGGACGCACCGCCATTTTAGAACAAGGCTTAGCGGTGATTGACTGCGGCGGGGTGGGCTATGCCTGCCATACCTCGCAAAATACAGTCGGTGCATTGCGGGTGAATCAGCCAGCCAGGCTATATACCCATCTTTATGTGCGGGAAGGCATTGTGGATTTGTTTGGCTTTGCCGATATAGAGGAGTTAAACTGCTTCAGGATGTTAATCGGCGTATCTGGTGTGGGCCCCAAGGCTGCGCTTGCCATGTTATCCGTGGCAACGCCCAGCCAGCTTGCGCTTGCTGTGATTACAGAGGATGCAAAGCTGCTGACCCAAGCGCCCGGCATCGGCAAAAAAATTGCACAGCGTATTGTATTAGAGCTGCGCGACAAAATGAGCAAAGGACAGCTTGAAAATGCAGCGGGGCATATGGCGGAAGCCATTGCCGTGCCGGCAAAAGGCGGCGTGAACCATGTACAGGAGGCGGTTGCCGCCCTGATGGTGCTCGGTTACAGCCAGGCGGAAGCGTTTACCGCAATGGAAGGGCTTGCCGCAGAGCAGATGGAAGCAGAAGAGATTATCCGGCACTGCCTAAAAAAACTGGCAGCGCAATAAGGGTGTGAAGCAGTGAGCATCGAGTTTTCAGGCGGCATGGCAGATGATGAACGCATTGTATCCAGCCGCCAAATCAAAGAAGATGAGGCGGAAAATTCACTC
This sequence comes from uncultured Butyricicoccus sp., assembly GCA_910584935.1. Classification (GTDB taxonomy): domain Bacteria; phylum Bacillota; class Clostridia; order Oscillospirales; family Butyricicoccaceae; genus Butyricicoccus_B. The sequence goes on from CAJUDU010000043.1 coordinate 6,050, forward strand.
CGCCCCAAAACAATGGGTGAATACATTGGGCAGGAAAAAGTAAAAGAAAACCTGTCAGTTTTTATAGAAGCGGCACGCCTGCGCGGTGAGCCACTCGACCATACTTTGCTTTATGGTCCACCAGGGCTTGGCAAAACAACCCTCGCCAATATCATTGCCAATGAAATGGGCGTTAGTATCCGAATTACTTCAGGTCCAGCAATCGAAAAGCCAGGGGATTTAGCCGCACTGCTGACCAATTTGAGTGAAAATGATATTTTATTTATTGATGAAATCCATCGTTTAAACCGCAGTGTAGAGGAAATCTTATACCCTGCGATGGAAGATTATGCTTTGGATATCATCATTGGTAAAGGGCCAAGCGCCCGGTCAATCCGGCTGGATTTACCGCGTTTTACGCTGATTGGCGCGACAACCCGTGCCGGACAGCTAACATCACCGCTGCGTGACCGTTTTGGCGTCATGCTGCGGCTGGAACTGTACAGCCCAGAGGAACTGGAAAAAATCGTGACCCGTTCAGCGGGTATCCTTGGCGTGCATAGCCGTTATGATGGCGCTTTGGAAATCGCACGGCGTTCCCGCGGTACGCCCCGCCTTGCCAACCGCCTGCTGCGGCGGGTGCGCGATTTCGCGCAGGTGAAAGCAGATGGTATGATTACCCGCGAAACAGCGGACATGGCACTGAAAGCGCTTGAAATCGACGCGCTGGGGCTGGATAATATTGATAGGCGGATGTTGCGGAGTATTATCTTAAACTATAATGGCGGCCCAGTTGGGCTGGAAACCCTTGCCGCAACAATCGGTGAGGAAGCCATTACCCTTGAAACTGCTTATGAACCATATTTGATGCAAATCGGGTTTTTGAACCGTACACCGCGTGGGCGCTGTGTGACCCTGCGCGCATATGAGCACCTGAAAATGGAGCCGGCAGATGGCCAGCAGCATTTATAAGTGCGAACACAACTTAATAATTATAAGGGTGATTGAATCTTGGGAAAATATTTTGGTACTGACGGCGTGCGCGGTGTGGCAAACGTCGAGCTTGATGCAATGCTGGCATTTAAAATTGGTGCGGCAGCGGCATATGTATTAACACAGGAACGCCAGCAGGGCGGCAAAGCCAAACTGCTGATTGGCAAAGATACCCGCATTTCCTCTGATATGCTGGAAAATGCGTTGATTGCTGGCATTTGTTCGGTTGGGGCGGATGTGGAGCCGCTTGGCGTAATTCCAACGCCAGCGATTGCCTATTTAACCATAAAACATAAGGCGGATGCGGGCATTGTCATTTCCGCAAGCCATAATTCATATGAATATAATGGCATTAAAATTTTTGCGGGCAGTGGCTATAAGCTTTCGGATGAGCTGGAAGCCCGTATCGAAACCCTGATTGATGATATTGAAAGTGTGCCCAAAGCCAGCCATGCAGCCATTGGCTGCGTGCTGAAAAGTAAAATTGACCCGGTTGTGGAATATACTGACCATCTTGCCGAAACCATTGATGGCGATTTGTCCGGGCTGCGTGTTGCGGTGGACTGCGCCAATGGCGCATCGTCCACCACCATTACCCGCTTAATGCGTTTGATGGAATGTAAAGCCGATTACCGGTTCTATGAACCAGATGGTATTAACATCAATGATGGCTGTGGTTCAACCCATTTGGAAAATTTACAGGCACGGGTGCGCCGTGGGGAATTTGACCTTGGCGTTGCGTTTGACGGTGACGCCGACCGATGCCTGATTGTCGATGAAAAGGGCGAAGTGCTTGACGGTGACCGCATTATGGCAGTTTGTGCCGCCCGTATGAAGCAGCAAGGCAAATTGCGCGGCGGTGCGTTTGTGGCAACGGTGCTGTCCAATATGGGGCTTCATGCTTATGCCAAGAAAAAAGGGATGCGCATTGAATGCGCCAATGTCGGCGACCGGTATGTACTGGAAATGATGCTGAACAAAGGCTATATCCTTGGTGGGGAACAGTCTGGCCATGTTATTTTCCTGGAATATGCGTCCACAGGCGATGGGCAGCTAACAGCCGTGCAGTTTATGCATATCCTCAAGCAAAGCGGCAGAAAATGTTCGGAAATTGCCGCGGAAGTTGTGCCATGGCCCCAGGTGATGATCAATGTACAGGTGCCAAATGCGGAAAAGAAAACCATTGCGGAACGCCCGGAAGTTGCCGCATCAATCCAGCAGGCACAAGCCAATTTAGGGGAAGGGCGTATTTTGGTGCGCGCTTCCGGCACGGAAGCACTCGTGCGGGTGATGGTGGAAGGCATTGACGCGGATAAAGTTGCTGCTGCTGCGGAAAATGTCGCGGAAGCAATCCGGAAGATTGTACAGTGATTTTATTTGGGGCAATCCGCCATTGCAGGCGCAGTGGCGGATTGCCCTGCTTGAAAAGGATTTGGTTTTGAAAAAATGAAGGAGCAGGAAATTGACAGCAGATCTAAAGGAAAAAACCATTCGGCTATGGTTTGATATGTGGCTGGAACAAAAAGATTTGGGAATTGATAATATTTTTGCAGAAAATGCGGTTTATACGGAAAGCTGGGGACCAGAATACCATGGCAGCCAACTGATAAAGCATTGGTTTCAGGAATGGAATACCCGTGGCAAAGTCGTAACATGGGAAATTAAGCAGTTTTTCCATAAAGAAAACCAAACAATGGCAGAATGGTATTTCAAAAATGAAATGCAGGATGGCAGCGTGGAAGAATTTGATGGGTGTTCTCTTGTGGAATGGGCAGAAAACGGGCAAATAAAATTACTCAAAGAATTTGGATGCAATTTACATCGCTATAACCCTTACCAAAAGGGGAATGTGCCGCAGTTCCAGGATGGGACGGCAAAGTGGTTTTAGCCAGATGCAAGGGAAAATGAATTACTGTTTGAATTTCAGGGCGGGGTGTGATATAATATATCCCGTGTGATTGGAATACGCGATTGGGAGGCGGATAAAACCTGTAAAATTGAATCAGAAAAGCGCCAGGACTATGTTGCTGCCCGCGGCATAGTTGACGAGGGAAAGGGTTTATCGAAAGATTCGGCGGATGGCCCTTCGGCTGATCGTGTGTTGGTCGTTAGCGACCCTTCAAAAAACAGGGGCAACCCTGTAACAAAGGGGTTTCGCGTAACCCACTATTTTTATACCCTTTTTTAGGAATTTACGATTACGTTTTTTATATGATGACTCATGCAGGAGGAAAACAATTATGTGTGGAATCGTTGGTTTTACCGGCAAAGATAACGCATTACCGATATTACTCAAAGGTTTATACAGCCTGGAATACCGCGGCTATGATTCCGCTGGCATTGCTGCATTTACAAAAGATGGGTTAACTGTTGTCAAATCACGCGGGCGTATTGCAAACCTGGAAGATAAAATCCATGCAGAAGGCGGCATTACCGCTTGCTGCGGCATTGGGCATACCCGCTGGGCAACCCATGGCGAACCGTCTGACCGCAATTCCCATCCGCACCTTGGCGGCAAAGGTAAAGTTGCTGTGGTGCATAATGGCATTATTGAAAATTATCTGGAACTGCGCAGCCAGCTTGAAAAACATGGTTATGTATTCCAGTCTGAAACCGATACTGAAACAGTTGCCCATCTGGTCGATTATCTGCATACAGGCAAACATGAAGAGCTTGCCATGACAGTGCTGAAAGCAATTGGTATGCTGCGCGGTTCTTATGCGTTGGGTGTTGTTTCCATGGATGATACCAGCGAAATCGTTGCGGCACGCCGGGATAACCCGCTTGTCATTGGCTTGGGCGACGGTGAAAATATGATTGCATCCGATATTACGGCAATTATTTCCCGTACCCGTAAATATATCATCCTGGATGATGGAGAAGTTGCGATTGTCCGTCCAGACAGCGTGACTGTGATGAACTCTTTTGGCGATATCGTTGAAAAACAGCCGCAGGAAGTGAATTGGGATTTATCCGCCGCGGAAAAAGGCGGTTATGAACATTTCATGATTAAAGAAATCATGGAACAGCCGCAGGCGGTATCCAATACCATCCATCCTCGTATCAAAGATGGCAAAGTGGTCTTTGAAGATGAGGGCTTAACCGATGAGCGCCTTGCAAATGCACACCATATCCATATCATTGGCTGTGGTTCCGCACTTCATGCCGGTATGGTTGGGCGCTCTATTATTGAAAAATTAAGCCGGGTGCGCTGCACGGCATGGGTCGCGTCAGAATTCCGGTATGAAAATCCGATTATTGAACCCGATGATTTATGTATTGTCATCAGCCAGTCCGGGGAAACCGCGGATACCCTTGCTGCCATGCGGCAGGCAAAACAAGCGGGTGCATATACGGCAGCAATTGTCAATGTGGTATCATCGACCATTGCGCGGGAGGCGGATGGCGTATTATACCTGTGGGCGGGCCCGGAAATTGCCGTGGCAACCACCAAAGCTTATTCCGCGCAGCTTGGCGCGTTATATCTGTTTGCTGTCAAGCTGGCAAGTGTGCGCGGCACGATTACAGCGGCACAGGAAAAAACATATTGTGATGCCCTTTATGCGGTTCCTAAGCAGATTGAAAAAATGCTGGAAACCAAAGGACAAATGCAGTATCTTGCTACCCGTTACGCAAACCGTTCGAGTGTTTTTTATCTAGGGCGCACGCTGGATTATGCCGCCGCAATGGAAGCATCACTCAAGCTGAAAGAAGTATCCTATGTGCATAGTGAAGCGTATGCCGCAGGCGAACTGAAACATGGCACAATTTCCCTTATTGAGCATGGCACATTAGTGGTTGCCCTTGCAACCCAGCCCGAACTTTATGAAAAAACAATCTCCAATATCCGGGAGGTAGCGTCCCGTGGCGCAGAGGTGATTCTCATTGCGGGTGATGGGTTTGAAGGTGATACATCCTGCTGCAACTATGTATTGCACCTGCCCAAAATCCCGCCTGAACTGAGTGCTTCCCTGTCCATTGTGCCGCTCCAGCTTTTGGCATATTATATCGCGGTAGAACGTTCGTGCGATGTCGATAAGCCCAGAAATCTTGCAAAATCTGTAACTGTCGAGTGATTTTATATGGGTTTTGCACAAATTAAAATACCCTTTATACGACAAGATTCACGAGAAAAACAAAAATGTGTTGACAATTAGCGGAAACTATAATATAATTGTAGAAAATATGGAATCGAGTGAATGGGACTGGATACCGGCAAGATGAATGAAACTGAATTGTGTGCTGCTGCAAAGGCTGGTGACAGCCAGGCGGTGGAAATTTTGGTCAGCCGGTATGCCAAACTGGTTAAGACCTGCGCACGCGCATATTTCATTGCGGGCGCTGAAAGTGAGGATCTTATCCAAGAAGGGATGCTCGGGCTGTGGCGTGCGGTGGTGACATTTGACCCGACACGCGGCGTGCCGTTTGAAGCATATGCCCGCACCTGCATCAGCCGCCGGATTTATTCGGCGGTGCGTGATGGCGCAGCGATGAAACACGAACCCTTAAATCAGTCCCTGCCGTTTGAAAAGCCTCTTTTTGAAGACAATGCGGAATCCCACCACAGCACCCCGGTCTTATCCGACCCCGAAGCGCTTGTAATCAGCATGGAAGAACAGGCAGAACGCCTGCACCGCCTGCGGGATCTTCTCTCTGTTTTTGAAGCACAGGTCCTGTCGCTGTACCTGAACGGCTTTTCCTATGATGAAATTGCCGTGCGGCTGCATAAGCCGCGCAAATCAGTCGATAACGCAATGCAGCGTATCCGGCGGAAATCGGCTTCCATACCCCCTTAAGGTGGCATCAGGGCGCGCCCCTGTCCCGCAATAAATTCTAATTTCAGCGTTCCTGATGTGGAACCAAGGTATCAAAGAGAGGTAAAAAGAATGTACCAGGACAAGACGTTAGTATGCAAGGAATGTGGCAATGAATTTGTATTCACCGCTGGTGAACAGGAATTTTACGCAGAACGTGGCTTCCAAAATGAGCCGCAGCGCTGCAAAACCTGCCGTGACGCACGCAAAAATGCGGCTCGCGGTCCGCGTGAATTTTTCACTGCTACCTGCGCTGCCTGCGGCGGTGAAGCACGGGTTCCATTTGAGCCAAAGTCTGACCGCCCTGTATATTGCAGCGAATGCTTCGCCAAAATGAAGGCAGCTGACTAATGGGAAAATGCCCCATTGTTTTGGGGCTGGGGGTGCCGAAACCATCGGGTTTCCGGCACCCTTTTGTCTGCGGTAAACAGAAAAACATCAGATATCTGTATTGAAATCGTCGGGAAAAGGCAGTATAATACTTGTAGTTAAAATCAGACTGCCAAGAATTGCAGTGAAAAAAACGGAGGTTTCATAAATGGCTACCATCACAAAGAAAACAACAATTGGCGAAGTGCTCGCCATGGATATGGGCACCGCGAAATTTTTCCTCGAAATGGGAATGCACTGTTTGGGTTGCCCGTCCTCACAGGGCGAATCCATTGAAGAAGCCTGTATGGTGCATGGGCTGGCGCCGGATGAACTGATTGACAAACTCAATGGGTTCCTGGCGGATAAATAATCAAAACCGGGGGGCGGCGGTATTTGCCAGCCCCCACTATTTTTTGTGTTTTGCCAGAGGAACGCTATGGAACAGAAAACAAACATTGTGCTGACACCCCGTTTGCTGGCGATTGCAAGCCAGGTTGCCCCTGGCGCTGCTTTTGCGGATATTGGCACAGACCATGCCCATCTGCCGGTATGGCTGCTGCAAAATGGGCGTATCCAGTGGGCTGCCGCCTCGGATATCCGGCGCGGACCGCTTGCCCGCGCCCGCGAAACCGCGGCGCGGTATGGCTGGCTGGATGCCATTTCCCTGCGCCTTGGCGCAGGGCTGGAACCTATTTCGCCGCAGGAATGCGATACCATCGCCATTGCGGGCATGGGCGGCGAAACCATTGCGGATATTTTAGCCGCAGCGCCTTGGACAGCAGAAGGCAGTCATTTGTTGCTGCTTCAGCCCATGACCATGGCTGCGCGGCTGCGTCAATGGCTTTGGGCAAATGGCTATGCCATTGCAAAAGAAACCCTTTGCCGGGAAGAACACCGGCATTATACCATACTCACCGTGCGCGGCGGCGCTGCCAAACAAAATATTCCCCTTGCGGAATGTTGTTTGTCCCCCGCATTGCTGCGGGCAGATGGCGCAAAAGAATATTTATCTCATTTGCTGCAGCGGGAACTGCGTGCGCTTCATGGCTTGCAGCAGGCGCAAAAACAGGATGTCATACGGCTGGCTGAGCAGCAGCTTACCATCAATACGTTAAAACATGGGCTGGAGGAACTTTTATGACAACAGTAAATGATATTTTGGCTTTATTGGAGCAATTTGCACCAGTATCATTGGCGGAAAGCTGGGATAATGTTGGGCTGATGGCAGGCGATTCCGCACAAGCTGTATCCAAGGTGTTGTGTGCGCTGGATGTGACCGAAGGTGTTGTTGCGGAAGCCATACAAAATGGCGCGCAGCTGATTGTTGCACATCATCCGCTGATTTTTACATCTGTCCATGCCGTGACCACCCGCGACGCCACAGGGCGGGCGCTGATAAATGCGATACAGCACCAGATTTCTGTAATTTGTATGCACACAAATGCGGATTGTGCCGAGGGCGGCGTTAATGATGCGCTTGCCGAAACGTTAGGGCTTGCGGATATTGTAAATTTGGAAGCTGGGGAAAACGGGATGTTGGGGCGTGTAGGCAATTTGCCCGCTGCTATGCAGCCGGGGGAATTTGCTGCTTATGTGAAAACCAAGCTGCACGCCGGCGGCGTGCGCTTTACCGATGGCGGGCAAATGATTTCCCGCGTTGCGGTTGGCGGCGGCGCTTGCGGCAAAATGATGGATTATGCCATTGCAAAAGATGCACAGGCATTTGTCATTGGCGACTGCTCCTATGATCTCATGCAGCGCGCCCAGGCTTTGGGGCTGACACTGGTGGATGCAGGACATTTCCCAACTGAAAACCCGGTGACGGCTGTGTTTGCCGCAAAAATAAAAGAAAAATTTCAACAGGTGGATGCCGTTTGCAGCCAAACCCATTGCGACTGCATCCAGTTTGTGTGATACTTGGAGGAATTGATCGATGCCGCTTGATGCTGTCTGTCTGCGCGCGGTGCTCGCGGAACTTGACCGGAAAGCTGCCGGAGGCAGGATTGATAAAGTTTATCAGCCCGACCGGGATGAGATTGTTTTATCCATCCGTGGGACACAAGGCGCATTGTGGCTGATGATGACCGCTGAACCCAATGCGCCTCGTATCCATTTGATTGCGGGCAACCGTGAAAACCCGGCTGCCCCACCCATGTTTTGTATGCTGCTGCGCAAATATGTGCAGGGCGCAAAAATTGTTTCCATTTCCCAGCCGCTGCTGGAACGCATGGCGGTCATTACCCTGGATACCACAGATGAAATGGGCGTTCCTGTGCGCAGAGAGCTGATCTGTGAGCTGATGGGGAAATATTCGAATATTATCCTCAAAGGCGACGATGGGCGCATTATAGACGCGATACGCCGCATTGACGGGGATATCTCCGGCAAGCGCCAAGTGCTGCCCGGACTTTTTTACCGGCTGCCGCCTGCACAGCAGAATAAACAAGACCCTTTGACATTAGATGGCGCACAGCTTGCCGCCATGGTGAGCAAAGCCGAAGGACAAAGACTTGATAAATGGCTGCTTGGCACCCTTTGCGGCTTGTCGCCGCTTTTATGCCGTGAAATTGCTTACCGTGCCACTGGCGACGCCGCAAAACCGCTGGCGGAATTATCCGCTGCGGATATCGACCGGCTTGCCGCTGTATTTGATGAATTTTTGCAGGCAGTTCGGAACGCGGACTATCAGCCGGTATTGCTGACGCGCAGTGAGGACGGCAGTGTGCAGGATTTTTCCTGTTTTCCCATCCGGCAGTATGAGGGGCTTGCCAAACCGCATGAAATGGACAGCTTTTCAGCGCTGCTTACCGCATTTTATGAGAAAAAAGGGCAGGCGGAACGGCTGCGCCGCCGCGCAATTGATATGATAAAAACCGTGACCAACGCACGTGACAGACTGTCCCGCAAACTGGGCGCACAGCGTGAGGAATTGCAGCAGACCCAAGGCAGGGATGCCCATAAACGCATGGGCGAACTCATTGCTGCGAATTTTTATCAGCTTGAAAAAGGCATGACACGTGCAAAGGTGATTGATTATTTCGATGAAGCTTGCCCAGAAGTGGAAATCACATTGGATATCCGGCTGACGCCCCAGCAGAATGCCCAAAAATATTTCAAACTATATACCAAAGCCAAAACCGCAGAAGAAATGCTGACCAAACAAATTGCGGAAGGCGAAGCCGAACTTTCTTATTTGGAAAGTGTGCTGCAAGCCATTGATGAAGCTGAAAATGAAGGCGATTTGGCACAACTCCGCGAGGAATTGGTGCAAACCGGTGTGCTGAGCCAGAAACAAACCAAAAAGCGTCAACAACAAAAAACATCGGTGCCGTTTGAATACCGCACCAGTGATGGTTTTTCGGTTTGGGCAGGTAAAAATAACCTGCAAAATGATTTGCTGAGTATGAAAACCGCATATAAAAGCGATATCTGGTTTCATACCCAGAAAATCCATGGTTCCCATGTGATTTTGGTTGCTGATGGACGGCAGCCAACTGATACTGCCATGACAGAAGCCGCGATGATTGCCGCGTTTCATTCCAAAGCAAGGCATTCTTCGTTGGTGCCGGTCGATTATACTGAGGTGCGCAACCTGAAAAAACCCAATGGTTCTAAACCTGGATTTGTCATTTACTATGTGTACCAGACCGCTTATGTCACACCAGATGAAGAAAAAATCCAAAGTTTACGCATTCGATAAAAAAGAAAAAGGTATGAGAACACCATGTTTCCCATACCTTTTTTCAGTTTCCGCAAATTACAGGTTTAGTTCTTTTTTCAGTGCGGCAATCATTTCTTCATATTCACTGTCGCTGAGCAAAACTGGATTTGGATTGGAAATGGCAAAGCTGCCGCCAAATTCAAACCCACCTTCATATTTCGGCACAATATGGAAGTGCAAATGCGGATTGCTGTCGCCATAAGAACCAAGGTTCAGCTTGGTGCAGCCCCACAGCTTTTTGATGGCGCCTGATGCAGCCGCAAGGTCTGCCATGTAATCGGTGCGTTCCTGGTCAGTGCATTCGCAAAGCTCTTTTTTATGGCTCTTTAATGCAAGGACAGCGCGTCCTTTGTGCGCCTGATCTTTAAACAGGTACAGTACGCCGGCTTTCATGTCGCCGACTTTGAACATCAAGTTTTCGCGCCCTTCATGATGTTCATCACAGTAAAAACATCCCATGGTAAATTCTCTCCTTTATTCCGTTGCTTTTTGTGGGCAAGCTTTTTGCCGCTTCCCATATCAGTATACACGCCTTGTTTGCAGATTTCCAGCATTAAATTTATTTTTATGCAGGGTTTTCCGCCTGCGCACAAAACTTTTTTGTTGTTATGTGCTTTTTCACCAAATTTCCTATACATATCTGTCACGGAGTGATATAATACTACTAAGAAAACCATCATGCGGGCAGCCTGCCCAGAAGCGGCAATGATTTTTTTAGAGAAAGAAGGAATTTATCAATGAAACGAGTCGGTATCTTAACAAGCGGCGGCGACTGCCAAGGATTGAATGCAGCAATCCGTGGCGTTGCAAAAGCACTTTATGGTGAATTTGGCACAGATGTTGAAATCTATGGTATCCGGGACGGTTACCGCGGACTGATTGAGGGCGATTACAAACTCATGAGCTCACATGATTTTTCAGGGATTTTGACGCTGGGCGGCACCATTTTAGGCACATCCCGTCAGCCGTTTAAGCTGATGCGTGTACCAGATGAAAAACATGGTGATAAAGTTGAAGCCATGAAAGGAAATTATAAAAAAATGAAGCTGGACTGCTTGGTTGTGTTGGGCGGCAATGGCACCCATAAAACCGCGCATCTGCTTTCACAGGAAGGGCTGAATGTCATTACTTTGCCCAAAACCATTGATAATGACCTTTGGGGCACAGAAATGACCTTTGGGTTTTACAGCGCGCTGGAACTCGCAACCCAAGTAATTGACTGCATCCATACCACAGCAACTTCCCATGGACGAGTCTTTATTGTGGAAATTATGGGGCATAAAGTCGGCTGGCTGCCGCTTTATGCAGGCGTTGCAGGCGGCGCGGATATCATCCTGCTGCCGGAAATCCCTTATTCACTGGACAGCATTATCAAAACCCTTGACCAGCGCGATAAAAGCGGTAAACGGTTTTCTATCCTTGCGGTGGCGGAAGGCGCACTGTCTGTGGAAGAATCAGAAATGTCCAAAAAAGAATTTAAAAAGGCACGCCGCAAACTGCCTGACCCTGCTATTTCTTACCGCATTGCGCGGGAGCTTGGCGAGGAAACTGGGCATGAAATCCGCGTTGTTGTGCCTGGGCACTTCCAGCGCGGCGGCGGTCCCTGCTCCTATGACCGCGCTTTTGCAACCCGTTTGGGTTCGGCGGCAGCACGCTTGATTGCTGACCGCAATTATGGCAACATGGTTGCGCTGCGCAATGATGAGATTGTCCCGGTGCCGCTAAGTGATGTTGCAGGCAGATTGAAAACAGTGCCTGCGGATGACAGTATGATCCGATCGGCACGTAATATCGGTATTTCTTTCGGCGACTGACAAAGAGAATAAACCGGCATAAGTGAAAACCCTTATGCCGGTTTTCTTTTTTGCGGCAAAAGAAAACGCCGCATCCCCTTTGGGGGATGCGGACGCGTTTTTAAACGGTGTGGTTAAACTTCTGCTTTGATTTTTGCCAGTTTCGCAAAACGCGGCAGACCATCTTCCTTGGGGCCAATGTTGTCGCCTGCGATAAGCGGCATTGCATATTCGATAAACTTTTCGTTTACACCGTTGCCTTCGTTGTTAATCCAATCACGCGGTACTTTCTTTTCAGTGTTTGCAACCTGAGACAGCGGCAGCAGCTCGATTTCACAGTGGTAACCGCTTGCATCACGGGTGCACTTGAAGCCAGGCATAAAGTCAGTTTTGCCAGCGATTGCATTTTCAACAGCTGCCTTGCCTGCCATGTAGGATTCGTCCACGTCGGTCTTGGAGGCAGAATGTGCTGCACAGCGCTGCAAAAGGCTCAGTTCGATGCCGCGTACCTTTGCGCCGGTTTCGCTCTTGACCTTGTCTGCCAGCATTGCTGCCAAGCCGCCAAGCTGCGCATGGCCAAAGCCGTCAGTTGCAGAAGTCTTGGCTTCGGAAACAAAGGAACCATCGCTGTAATGGATGCCTTCGGAAACAGCTACCAAGCAGTTGCCCTTTTCTGCATAAACCTTCTTGACGTCGGCAATGAACTTGTCCATATCAAAATCGGTTTCTGGCAGGTAGATGAGGTCAGGGCCTGCACCTTTTGCGGTTGCAAGACCAGCAGCTGCGGTCAGCCAGCCAGCATGGCGGCCCATGATTTCGATGATGCAGACCATACCAGTGTCATATACACGCGCATCCTGATAGATTTCCATGCAGGAAGTGGCAATATACTTCGCTGCGGAAGCAAAGCCAGGGCAGTGGTCGGTACCGAAAAGGTCGTTGTCGATGGTTTTCGGGATGCCCATGACGCGGCATTCATAACCAGATTTCATCATATATTTGGAAACCTTGTTGCAGGTATCCATGGAATCGTTGCCGCCATTATAGAAGAAATAACGGATGTCATATTTTTTGAAAATTTCCAGGATGCGTTTGTAATCGGTGTCATCCACATCAGGGTCAGCCAGTTTGTAACGGCAGGAGCCAAGCGCGGAAGACGGGGTGAAACGCAGCAAGCCGAGTTCTTCGCGGTCTTCCTTATCAATGTCATAAAGGTGGTCGTCAAGCAGGCCTTTGATGCCGTGCGCCATACCGAATACGCGGGTAATGGTGCCAGAATCGAGGGCAGCTTCCAGAGCACCCAGGACAGAGGAGTTGATTACCGAAGTTGGGCCGCCGGATTGACCAATGACGCAAGCGCCTTTTAATTCACTCATTCTAAAGATACCTCCTAAATATAACTGATAACCTTTTTGCGGGTCTTTCAAGCCATTCAAAGCATAGCATAAAACGGCATAAAAATCAATTTATTTTCCCGAGATTCCACAAAGTTTTCCGGAAAAACAAAGGCACACAGGATTTCATCGGAAAAAGCTTGATTTTATCGCCTTACGCTGGTAAGATATTGTTAGGGTTGCTTGTGAATTGTGAAAACCGAGCGAAAGCACATCCGAGCAAAATCAACTTGCGAAAGGAAGTTATTAAAATGCCATTAGTAACGACTACCGAAATGTTTAAGAAGGCTTACCATGGCGGATACGCTGTTGGCGCTTTCAACGTAAACAACATGGAAATCGTCCAGGGTATCACTGAAGCCTGCCAGGAACAAAAAGCTCCTGTTATTCTTCAGGTGTCCAAGGGCGCGCGCAAATACGCAAACCATACCTACCTCATCAAAATGGTAGAAGCAGCTGTTCAAGAATGCCCAGATATCCCGATTGCGCTGCATCTGGACCACGGCGATTCGTTTGATATCTGCAAATCCTGCATTGATGGCGGTTTTACCTCTGTTATGTTCGATGGTTCCCATATGGACTATGAAGAAAATGTAAAGATTGCAAAGCAGGTTGTTGAATATGCACACGCACACGGCGTTGTTGTAGAAGCAGAACTTGGCCAGCTGGCTGGTGTGGAAGATGATGTAAAGGCTGATGACCATCAGTTCACCGATCCTGCACAGGTACAGGATTTTGTAGAACGCACTGGTGTTGACTCTTTGGCAATTGCAATCGGTACTTCCCATGGCGCTTATAAGTTTAAGCCCGGTCAGAAGCCGCAGCTGCGTTTTGATATTCTGGAAGATGTTTCTAAGCGTCTGCCGGAATTCCCGATTGTCCTGCATGGTTCTTCTTCTGTACCACAGGATTTCGTCAAGAAAGTAAACTCCTATGGCGGCGCTATGCCAGATGCAATTGGCATTCCGGAAGAAATGCTGCGTCAGGCTGCAGAAGGTGCTGTCTGCAAGATTAACATTGACTCCGATATCCGTTTGGCAATCACTGCGGCTGTCCGTGAACATTTTGCAACTCATCCGGCAGACTTTGATCCGCGTCAGTACCTGAAACCGGCACGTCAGGCTGTTAAGGATATGGTTACGCATAAACTGATTAACGTGCTTGGCTGCAATGGCAAGGCTTGATTTGCTGTATTTTTGCATGAAGTGAATCGGTTTGCTAAAGGGCTGGGGGATTTCCCTAGCCCTTTGCTTTTTACCGGCGGATAAAAAAAGCGGAAAAATGAAAAAAAGAGTTGACAAGGGGGAGGAAAAGCAGTATACTAATCAAGCTGTCCCGCGAGCGGGGCTGAAAAAACCGGTAAATCCGCGGGAGCGGTACGGGGAAACAGCCTGTGCAGCAATTGCGGAAACAGCAGATACCAAACCGAAAAAACTTTACTGGCAGATGAAAAAAGTGCTTGACAAGTGAGTTCCGGTGCGGTATAATAAATAAGCTGTCTCACGGGGCGGCGATTTACCCCGAAAAGTTTCGGAAGAGCTTAAAAAACGGGAAACGAAGTCAAAAAACTTTGAAAAAAGTTAAAAAAGTTCTTGACAAACCGAATCGAACGTGGTAAAATAAATGAGCTGTCACCCGAAAGGGAACAGCGAATGTGTACCTTGCAAATTAAACAACGAAATGCTTACTTTACAAAAGTATGTGACAAACCTGAAAATTCTTGTCGAGTTTATACTCAAAGAATCCGAAACAGAAGTTGGAACTCTGTTTTCAAAGAAAAACCAACACGTCAGACTCTAAAGTCGGTTAAACCAAGACGAAAGTCTTGTTTAATGATATTTTTTAGAGAGTTTGATCCTGGCTCAGGATGAACGCTGGCGGCGTGCCTAACACATGCAAGTCGAACGGACTTATTTTGGAAACTCTTTCGGGAGCGGAATTCATAAGTTAGTGGCGGACGGGTGAGTAACGCGTGAGCAATCTGCCCTTAGGTGGGGGATAACAGCCGGAAACGGCTGCTAATACCGCATAACGCAGTGAGATCGCATGATTTTACTGCCAAAGATTTATTGCCTTTGGATGAGCTCGCGTCTGATTAGCTAGTTGGCGGGGTAACGGCCCACCAAGGCGACGATCAGTAGCCGGACTGAGAGGTTGAACGGCCACATTGGGACTGAGACACGGCCCAGACTCCTACGGGAGGCAGCAGTGGGGAATATTGCGCAATGGGGGGAACCCTGACGCAGCAACGCCGCGTGATTGAAGAAGGCCTTCGGGTTGTAAAGATCTTTAATCGGGGACGAAACATGACGGTACCCGAAGAATAAGCTCCGGCTAACTACGTGCCAGCAGCCGCGGTAATACGTAGGGAGC
>CAJUDU010000044.1 GCA_910584935.1 uncultured Butyricicoccus sp.
TCATGTTTCGATTGCATGTGATTTGAGAGGAGCTTTAATCAGTGGTTCCTTAAGATCCTTGGCAGTTTTTCCTGGTATCTCACTTCCATCAGCCTTGCTTACCACCTGATATTTTGGGGTGATATCAAGTTTGACAGATTTTACATTTTCATCATCATCTTTTTCGTATTCCTTTGCTTCAACAGCAAGGAAAACTACAACTTTTTCAGTTTCTTTTACAGCTTCTTGTTGAACAATGTTTGTCAATTCTGTTGCAGCTGCATTGACGATATCTTCGGTCTTGTCTGTAGCAACAGAACTAGCAATTTCTTGTGCCTTGTCCTTGTCAGCCTTGTCAGTAATAGCATCACTTACAGTACCTACAGGAGCCTTAGTTTCAACATTTTCAGGTACATCTGCTGCTTTTACACTGATTTCAGAAAGATCAAGCGAGTAGCCTACCGGCAAAGCTTCCTCTGTTCCGCCTGCTGGATCTTTCTCATATGTCAGCTTGCCATCTTTCAAGGACAACAAAATTGCATATGTTTTATTCTGGCTTTCACCAATTGAGTACTCCAGTTTGCCTGCAACTTTTTGATCATTACCCTTATCATCTACAAACATAGACGCATTTACATTGCCAGAAAGTTTGATAACCTTGCCGTCAATGCGGGCATTGATTGCAACATCCTGGTTCGAGCTTGCAAAATGGAAAGATACACTATCTTCTTTTTCTTCGCCTTCATATTCAACGCCAGTCATGTCAACGTCATAGCTAACTTTGACAATCGGAAGATATGTATTACCGTCAGTACTAACTGTTTCGGTTTTGCAAAACTCAGCCCAACAAGTTGTCTTTTTGGTAGCAGGTAAGTTCTTCATATTAAAGTAAAATGCAATACCTTTACCTGTTACTACATCCTCTGGTTCTGTTTGTCCTGCTTCTTTGCCATCAAATTGATATTTGATGAGCGATGTATTTTCGGGGGCGGTTACTTCAAAACCAATCCAATAACCTTTTTGGTGATTAGCATTCTCATGCTCTTTCAACCCAGCACCTGTAATTGTAACCTCTTGGGTATACTCGCTTTTAGTAGTTGTTGCTACAGCCTCCGCAGCATTTACCTTATATCCTGTAACCAAATCAGTATCAGCAATTGGATTGTCGCTGTGGTCAACCAATTTTGCTGCCTGCACAGTCGGCGCAGGTGCCCAATCCGGTGTTATTGGAGAAGTTGGTACATTCAATTTAATTCCAGTTTCTTCAATAACTTTGCTATATGTATCTGGTAATTTATTTTCGTTAGTGCTTGGATCAGCTGTAAAAATAACTTTGTTCAAGGTTTCATTAAGACTTAATTTACCTGTATAAGTTGTTGCTTCACCACCAGCAGCCGGAGTAATCGTCAATATTATTCCAATTTGTTTGCCGTCAGCAAAATTCTTTTCATCCACTGAGCCAGAAAGCGTAATTACTAATTTGCCATCTGCATCTGCGTCAGCTTCTGCATTTGCAGTTAAAGTCGCAGTTTCTCCTTCTTCTGCAAATGTAACTTTAATCGTATCTTTCAGGGTATCTTGGGGTTTATTATCTTCACCGGTGTCACCTCCCATATCAGGGTTATTATCCCCAGTTGAAGGAGTCGTCGTGTCACCCTCTGCGCCTTCGGCAAAGGCGGCGGGAGCCAGCGTCAACATCATGCACAAGCACAAAAATGCTGACAAAATCCTTTTTTTCATCGTGTTTTTCCTCCTGTTCGGTTTCAGGTGGCAGCGCTGCGCTGCCGAGGAATCGGTTTGCCTGCCTGCCCTCCTTTCCTTTTCCAAAAATCCCCGCAGCGGGGCAAAGCCGCCATTGCCCGCCCCAGCCGCGGCAGTGATTATTATAAATATACCATATCCGCTATCCAATTGCAATGCTGTAACCAAACTTCTTGCGTGTTTTGGCGGTCTGTGTCACCCCGGCGCATTTTTTAATATCCTGGTTACCTGCCCTTTCTTTTATGTCGTTTTTCTGGTATAATAATATTGCATCAGCGATTTTTCATAGGGGAGGGCTTGTCCCTCCTGCATTAAAAAGTAGAAGGGTTTGGTTTTTCTCCATGGATATTTCCAATCTTATCTCGCTTTTAAGCGGGACTGCCCTGTTTTTATTCGGTATGTCGCTAATGGGCGATGGGCTGAAAAAAGTTGCCGGCAACCGGCTGGAAGTGCTGCTGTATAAGCTGACCAACACATCCTGGAAGGGCATTTTGCTCGGCACTGGCGTCACTGCCGTCATTCAGTCATCCTCCGCGACCTCCGCCATGGTGGTGGGGTTTGTCAACTCCGGTATGATGCGTTTCCGCCAGGCAATTGGCATTATCCTAGGGTCAATCATTGGCACCAGCATCACCGGCTGGGTGATCTGCCTTTCCAGCTTGGGCGGCGGCGGAGGCGGCTGGGTGGAACTGCTTTCCACCGCTACCCTGACCGGCATTATCTCCATTGCCGGCATCATTTTACGGATGTTCAGCAAACGCGCCGCACTTATCCATACTGGGGATATTATGCTGGGGTTTTCTGTGCTGATGTTTGGCATGAGCGCAATGAGCGGTTCGGTTGCCCCGCTGACCGAAAGCAAAGCGTTTTTAGATGTTTTAATCGCATTTTCCGCGCCATTTTTGGGCATTTTGGCGGGCGCATTGTTCACCTGCGTTTTGCAGAGCGCCTCCGCAACGGTTGGTATTTTGCAGGCGCTTGCCATCACGGGCGCAATTGACTTTGCCACTGCGTTCCCGCTGATTATGGGTATTGCGATTGGTTCGGCTGTACCTGTGCTGCTTTCCGCCCTTGGCGCCAATACCGATGGCAAACGAACTTCCTGTGTTTACCTACTGACCAATATTTTTGGTACCGTTGTTTGCGGCATCGCGTTTTATGCCGCAAATGCCATGGTAGGATTTTCTTTTCTAAGCATGACCATGACCACTGTCAGTATTGCACTGCTGAATACTGTGTTCCGTTTTATTACTGTTATGCTGCTTTATCCTTTTATCGGTGGGCTTGAAAAATTCACCTGCCGCCTTATCCGCGACTCCAAAAAAACCGAAACAGAAGAAAAACCTGCGCTAATCCGCCCCGAAGACCGGTTTCTGCCATATCCGCCGCTTGCCATTGCACAATGCCGTGAATTTTCGGTTGCCATGGCAGCCGAAGCCCGCGAAAGCATGATTACTGCATTTTCGCTGATTGATGCGTATAGCGATGATGGTTTCCGCAGAGTGGAAAAACTAGAGGCAAAATCCGACCAATATGAAGATATCATTGGAACTTACCTGATGAAAATCACATGCAGTGAACTTTCTGGGCGGCAAAATGCAAAAGTTTCAGAATTTTTACATACCCTACCCGATTTTGAACGGATTTCTGACCATGCGTTAAGCGTTGCAAAAACTGCGCAGGAAATCCATGAAAAAGGCATTACATATTCCAGCCATGCAAAACAGGAATTGCAAATTGTACAAAATGCGGTGATAGAAATCGTATCCATGACTGTAGCTTCATTTTCCAATACAGATTTAGAACTTGCCGCCAAGGTCGAACCGCTGGAAGAAGTTGTTGACGATTTGTGTGATGAAATCAAGCTGCACCATGTAGAGCGGTTACAGCAGGGGTTATGTTCGCTAGAGCAAGGGTTTACCTTTAATGATTTGCTGGTATCTTATGAACGAATTTCTGACCATTGTTCCAATATTGCTCTCGCATTACTTGAGCTAGAAGCTGATACATTTAATACTCATGAGCATCTGAAAAATATGGGCAGTAAAAAACAAGCCTATTTTGATCAGAATTATACGGAATTTCAGCAGAAATACAGTTTGCCAACCGCATCGGAATGATAAATGCAGTCCCCCAGCATATTGCTGGGGGCAATTTTCTGCCTATGCAGAAAATAAAAAAATTTTTTTTGCAATTGGCGGAACATTTCCGAAAATCCTGCGTCAATAGTGGTGAAGGGACAAAACAACCCCGGAAAAAACAATCCGGAATTTAAGGAGGATTTATCAATGGATAAAAAAAGATTATTTGCCGCGCTGATGAGCGCATCTATGCTGTGCGGTATTACCGCACTTGCCGTGGAGGATAACAACGCTGCTGCCCCAGCGGATTCCAATGCTCCAGCTGCTGACCCAGCGGCTGCACCCGGCGATGTTGTCCAGCCCGAAGAAACCATGCCAGAACGTGTGCTGACCTGGGGTAAAATTAAGGAAATCACAAAAGAAGAAGATGCTGTGACTGCTATCACCATTGCCCGTGAAGGCAAAGATGATTTGGTGCTGAATGTCAGCGAGCAAACCATTGGGCTGGACAGCCAAAACGGTCAAGCAATCGGGCTGGAAAGCCTTAAGGAAGGCGACGATATTTACGCGTTCCACAGCCCGGCAACGACTATGTCACTGCCGCCCCAAAGCGCCGCAGAAGCAATTATCTGCAATGTACCGCAGGATGCAGCCTGCGCAATGCTGCACACGGTTGAAAAGCTGGAAAAAACCGAAGAAGGCGGATTAAGCATCTTGACCGACAATGGTTCACTGTACATCCGCACACCAAAACAGGAAGAAGTGGACATCCAACCATACCGTACCAGGAATATTGTGACACTGGATGACGTCAAGGTTGGCGACCGGTTCTTTGCTTGGTATGGCGTTGTAGCAGAAAGCTATCCGGGACAGGCGTTCACCGAAAAACTGGTACTGCTCCCAGGCGAGCCAGCCGAGGTGGGCAATGGCAACGCTGCTGACCCAGCGCCCCAAAATAATAATACACCACTCCCAGCAGCTGCAAAAACCGGCATTATTGTGGATGGCGATATGGTTCTGACCGAAATGCCTATCGAAAAGAATGGCGTTACCATGGTGCCGCTGCGCTCTGTTGCGGAAGTTTTGGGCTGCACTGTCACTTGGAATCAGGACGAACAATCTGCAACCATTTCCGATAACGCACGTCAGTTGACCGTTTATCTGGGCAAGGATTCCTTTATGTCTATTCCCGCGCCAGCCGTCAATGCCGTTGGTGCAACCGCACCAGTTTCCCTGGGCTGTGCGCCTTATGCGGAAGATGGGCGCATTTGGGTGCCTGCCAAGGCATTTGAAACCATGGTTGGCTATACTGTAACGATTGACAGTACATCGGTACAGATTACACACGAAAAAGCAGCGGACTAATCTCATCCCCTGTTTTCCCCAATTTATAAAAGCTCCACCACAAGAACCCCCCGCCGCACGGATGCAGCGGGGGTTTTCTTTATGCTGTTTTTTTAGTCTTTATCCAGCGCTTCCATACGCGCTTTGTTGTCCGCAATAACTTTTTCCTGTACCATCGGGGGTGCTTCATCATAACGTTCAAAGTTGGATTCAAAAGAGCCGCGCCCTTGTGTCATCGAACGTAAGGTAATGGCATAGTCTGTGGTTTCCGCCATCGGGACTTCTGCCAAAATTTCCTGTAAGCCGCCTTCCACTGGGTTCATGCCCATAATGCGTCCGCGGCGTTTGTTCAGGTCGCCAATGACATCGCCCATATAGTTATCCGGTACCAGCACTTTCATGGAGCAAACAGGTTCCAGCAAAACTGGGGATGCCTGTGGGATACCTGCTTTATAAGCCAAACGTGCTGCCATTTTGAAAGAAAGTTCGTTGGAGTCAACATCATGGTAAGAACCATCTGTTAAAACGGCTTTCAGCCCTACCAGCGGGTAGCCAGCCAATACACCATGTTCCATGGCTTCACGGATGCCCTTATCCACTGCCGGATGGAAGTTCTTTGGTACAGAACCGCCGAAAATCTTTTCTTCAAAGATATATTCGCCTTCCGCGTATGGTTCGAAATCCATTTTGACATGACCATACTGCCCATGACCGCCCGATTGTTTCTTGTGTTTGCCTTCCACAGATACCTTTTTACGGATTTTTTCGCGGTACGGCACAATTGGTGCGCTAAGCACAACCTCTACACCGAATTTGGTTTTCAGTTTGGAACAAATGACATCCAGATGGATATCACCCGCACCGGAAATGACCATCTGTTTGGTTTCCGCATTAAAGCTGGTTTCAAAACTTGGATCCTCATCACGCAGTTTTGCAAGCCCCGTGGACATTTTTTCTTCATTGCCTTTGGTTTTCGGTGCAATGCCCTGGGTATAGCATGGCTTAACTGCCAGAACAACTTCCAGCGCAACCTTACGCACTGACATGGACAAAGTATCATCCGTCTTAGTCGTTACAAGTTTGGAAACCGCGCCAATATCGCCGCAGCCAATCTCGTCCACTTCTGTGGTCTTTTTGCCGCAAACCGTGAAGATATGCCCCATCTTTTCGTTTGCGTCCGCACGTTTGTTCACCAGCACCATATCGCTTTTAACACTGCCGGAGAATACCTTAAAATAAGAGAATCGCCCATACTGGTCTGCCACAGTCTTGAATACATAAGCACAGGTGGAACCGTTCGGAGAACATACGATTTCATCCAGTTCGCCCTTTTCATCCTCATAAACTTCTGCTGGCGCTTCATCTGGGGACGGCATATAATCCGCAATGCCTTTCAGCAGCGCATAGGAACCGATACCTGTTGCCGCGGTGCCGCAGAATACTGGCGCAATCAGCAAATCGCGCACGCCTTGGCGGATGCCCGCAATCAGTTCATCATCAGAAAATTCCTCGCCTGCGAAATAGCGTTCCATCAGTTCTTCGCTGAGTTCGGCAACGTTTTCGCAAAGCGCTGCACGGTGCTGGTCAATGCGTTCCACCATATTTTCTGGAATCGGAATTTCAACGCGCTTGGTGCCTTCCATTTTATATGCCTTGCGAATCACGCAGTCAACAACGCCAACCGTATCGCGGTTGCCCTCAAAAATCGGGACAACAACCGGACATACAGATACGCCAAACTGCTTTTGCAGCTTATGAAGGGACGTATAATAGTCTGAGTTTTCCTCATCGATTTTGGAAATATAAAACATACGCGGCATTTTACGTTCTACAGCTTTTTGCCAGGCTTTTTCTGTGCCAACGCCTGGACCGGATTTACCGGTTGCCACAATTAAAGCAGATTCCGCAACGCGCAATGCGTGTTTTACTTCACTTTCAAAGTCAAAAAAGCCAGGGGTATCCAGCAGGTTGATTTTGCAGCCATCCCAAACGACTGGCGCAACCGCTGTGGAAATTGAAAACTGGCGTTTCACTTCTTCCGGGTCATAGTCGCACACTGTATTGCCTTCCGGCACCTTGCCCACGCGATCGGTCACGCCGGAAACAAACAGCAGGCTTTCAATCAGGGAGGTCTTGCCGTCACCGCCATGGCCCATCAAACAGACATTTCTTAACTTATTCACCGGGTATGTTGCCATTATTATACACTCTCCTGCTCGTTTTATGCGAGAGCGCCTTGTGCAGAATGCCAATTTACGCATCTCACTGTTCGTAATTATACACTATATGCGCCTAAAATGCAAATATTATTTTGTGAATCCTGCCTGATTCCCGAAAAAAAGGCGCCGCACAGCAGTGCAGCGCCTTGGAATATGGTCAATAATTGCGCCTGGTTGTCAAGGAAATGAAAAATACGGGAATATACCACAGCAAAAGGTACAATAAAACATTCTTTGGTTCCACAGCTTCGGCAGCGCCTTTAAACGTTAAATAAAACATCAGCAAAATGCCGCAAACACCTGCGATTGTGCCAATCAGCAAATTGGAACGCATGGCGCCAACCAGTTTACCTGCCGCCTGCTGCACCATAACATAAGGCATAGCGCCGTCCTTACTCAGAAGGGCGCAGACGCGGTCTTTGCCCACATAACGCGGGTTAGAGATTTCCGGGATGCGAGATGGGTCAACGGCATCCATTGTCCCGTGCCGCACTTCAAACATACTTTCCACCATTGCGGGAAAAATGTTGAAATCCTGCGCGGACAGAACCGGGCGGATTTTAATGCGTTCCAACGCGTGAAGCGCGCCATAGGTTTGGGCTGTCGGGTGGTATTTCAGTGAAATTTCACCGGCAATCTGGCTGTTGATGACCACATAAATGGGGTTATCTGCGTTTTGGGTTGTCGGCTGGCGGATGCCCAACTTGCCAAGGAAAGATGCTGTGCCAACCAGTACGCTGTCAGCGCCGATATCGGCGGACATCCCGCCAGATTCATAATGGGTGATATTCGATGCGCGTACTGGACGGGCATACCGTTCGCGCAGCGATTCAGACAGGACACGACCGATTTCCAGCCCTTTGCCCGCGGTCACAGCGGAAGCATAAGCGAGCAACTTATCTTCAGAATAAGCGCCATAATTTTGGATGCCTTCCATGGTGATAGAACCAGCGGGGAACACATCGCCGTCACCTAAAATGGATTCTTGGACGTGGCGCATTTGGCTGGCCTGGCGCGCGCTTGGCAGCGCGGCGCCTTCGGCAAGCAGTTTGCGTGATACATTGCGGTAAGCTGCACCAAAGCCGCATAAAATACCGAGTGGGGCAGAAATGGATAAAATTGCGGACAATGCCCAGAAAAAGCTGGTGCCATTGCCAGTGCCAAATGAAGATACTGCGGCAAATGCAAAAGATGCAATAATGGCAAGCGGCACATAAATGCGTTCAAACATTTCTACTTGGTCATTGCGTTCCATTTCCCGCAAAAAGCCGTTGAGGTCTGGCATACGGTATTTGACCGTGCGGACAATATGGTCACGTCCATCCTGGTGGGCATAAACACCTGTCGGATGGTCGCCCAGCGTTGCGGCTTTATAAGCGCGGTAGCGCCCTGCCATGCGTGCTTTTTCTTCCTGCATTTGAGCAAACAGCAGGATAATGCTGACCGCACAGTAAGGAATCCAGCCTGTCCATTGCAGGGTAATGATAGTGGTGCCATGGAACAGGGATGCCAGCAGTGAGCAGACCACAAGCGACGCACGGTCAGCTTTGAAGGTGAACAGGTTATAAAACCCATTGCTGACCACATCCAGCCCGATAAACATGGCGATAAATTGGAGAATCATCAGCGTCATAATGGTCAGGTAAGCGTGTTCGGTATATTGGAAAACCGATGGGAGCGGCAGCCCCATACCGCTTGCAACCGTGATATAAGTGGCAAGCAGCCCGAATATCAGCACAATGATGCTGCGCTGTGCCAAGTTGCGGGCACGTTTTTTGCAGTAGCGTTGTGCCTGCTTAGGGTCGCGGAATTCGATTTCATCTTCTTTATCGCGGGCACGTTCTTCTTCCTCACGGCGCTGGCGTTCCAGCCGTTTGCGTTCTTTGCGGCTGAGTTTATCTTCTTTTTCGGCTTCCTCGGTCATGGCTGCAAGCTGGCGCGCCTGCTGTTCTGCATTTGCGCGCAATGCCTGGTCAACCTCCCATGGGTCTGCCCCAGGGATACGGGGAATACGACCGCTGACTTGAGATACATGGCCGTTGATTTGTGGGATACGTCCGCTTGCCTGGGATACCCGTCCACTGCCTTGCGGTACGCGTCCACTGCCCTGCGGCACGCGCCCGCTGCCCTGCGGCACCCGCGGGATGCGCCCTGTCCCCTGCAATGGGATACGTCCGGTTTGCGGCGGGATACGCCCTGTGCCTTGGGAAACACGGGGGATGGTACCTGTGCGCTGGCTGACCCGCTGGCTGTTCACCCGCGGCACAGCGCCAGTGCGCTGGCTGACCCGCGGCTGTGGGCGCGGGGTCTTGGCAGTTTTATCGACTGTGCCACTGACTTCGGCAATAATTTGGTTCAAATCATAATCACTGCTTGACTGCGGCGGTATTGCAGCTGATGGTCTTGATGGCTGCTTCGGTTCTTCATCGCCAATCAGCTTCCGAATTTCTGAAAGCTCTTGGGTATCGAACAGTTTATCGCTCATTCCGCTTCATCTCCTTTTCCTTCCATCCTACGGCGTACCGCCTCATAAAGCAGCACAGCGGCTGCATTGGAGGCGTTCAGGGAATTGACCCTGCCGCGCATAGGGATGTTAATGATAAAATCACATTTTTCTCTAACAAGGCGGCTGATACCTTTGCCTTCTGAACCAATAACAAGGGCGGATGCCCCAGCAAAATCGGCATCATACAAGCTGGTATTGCCATCAGCTTCGGCGCCAAATATCCAAACGCCGCGGGCTTTCAGGGTATCCAGCAATGCAGGGAGGTTGCCCGCCCGATGGATAGTAATATGTTCGGCAGCGCCAGCGGATGCCTTTACTGCGGCGGGGGTAAGCCCAGTGGCGCGGCGTTTTGGGATAATGACGCCATGGGCGCCAGCGGCTTCGGCTGAGCGCAGGATAGCGCCCAAATTATGTGGATCTTCGATGCTGTCGCATATCACAAAAAGGGGAAGTTCCTGTTTTTTCTCAGCTGCTTCAAACAGCGCCTCCAGCGCGGCATAGGCATAGGGTGCCGCCTGTGCGATAACGCCCTGATGGCTGCCTGTGACGCTCATGGCGTCCAGCTTACGGCGGTCGCACCGGATGACGGGCACGCCTGCCTGTCGTGCCAGCGACAGGATATCCATCATACGCCCATGGGCATTTTCCGCAACAAAAAGTTTATTGATGCTGCGGTTTGACTTCAGCAGTTCTGCCACTGCGTTGCGCCCTTCAACAAGGGAGTCATCCCCATCTTGATATTTTTCTCTTATGTCCATGAAAATCTCAACTCCGTATATTGGTTAGGATGCCAGCACAGTGTTTATTATAGCACAAAGCCTGCCTGCCATACAATGCGGCGGCGCAAAATTTTGCCGTCTGCTGTCGGGCGCTGCCCGAACCCGCTGGGCTCCGCCCAGACCCGCCGGGCGCTGCCCGAACCCGCTGGGCTCTGCCCAGACCCGCCGGGCGCTGCCCGAACCCGCTGGGCTCTGCCCAGACCCGCCGCCTTTTGTAAAAGGCGGGCGAAAACACCATTTGCCGCATACATTGCTGTATGCGGCAACCCGGAAATGTATATTTAGTCGTTAAAGAATTTTGCGTGGATGGCTTTGACGGCTTTTTCGGAATCTTCTTCGTTAATCAGCACGGAGATTTTAATTTCAGAAGTGGAAATCATACGGATATTAATACCTGCGGAAGCGAGTGCTTCAAACATTTTCGCCGCAACGCCTGAATTAGACGCCATGCCCGCGCCGACAATGGATACCTTTGCGACCTGGGTATTGATGGATAAATCCTCGAAACCTAAGCTGTTTTGGTTGGCACGCAATACCTTTTCCGCTTCTTCTACATCACTTTGCGGCACGGTAAAGGTGATGGATTTGCGGTGATCCTGCCCAACGGACTGCAAAATGATATCCACATTGATTTTATTTTTTGCGAGCAATGAGAATACCCGAAAGGCAACGCCTGGTTCATCTGGCAGGTTGATAATTGCGATACGGGCACAGTTATTGTCACGGGCTACCCCGCTTACATTCATTTTTTCCATATTGGAACCCTCCTTGACTTTGGTACCCGGGTGCCGGGTAAAGCTGGAGATCACCTCCAGGTCGACATTATATTTTTTTGCCATTTCAACAGAACGGTTGTGCAGCACTTGTGCGCCAAGGCTTGCCAGTTCCAGCATTTCATCATAAGTGATGGCAGCCAGTTTGCGTGCCCCTGTGACAAGGCGCGGGTCTGCGGTATAAACACCGTCAACGTCGGTATAGATTTGGCACAAATCCGCGCCAAGCGCTGCCGCAATCGCGACCGCTGTGGTATCCGAACCGCCGCGTCCTAACGTTGTGATATCATCCTGTTTGTTGATGCCTTGGAAACCCGCAACAATGACAATACGGTTGCGGTCAAGCTCAGAACGGATGCGTTCCGCTGTGACTTTGCGAATGCGGGCTTCAGAATAGTTAATATCGGTTTCAACGCCCGCCTGCCAGCCTGTGAGTGAAATGACAGGATAACCAAGTTTTTGGATCGCCATGGCAAGCAAAGACATGGAAATCATTTCGCCAGTGGACAACAGGACATCCATTTCACGCTTGGATGGACGGCTGTTGATTTCTGCGGCTTTGGCAATCAGGTCGTCTGTGGTATCGCCTTGGGCGGATACCACAACCACAACTTGGTTGCCTTCCTTATAGGCAGATGTGGCAATATCGGCGACATTAAAAATGCGTTCGGTATTTGCAACCGATGTGCCGCCGAATTTTTGGACAATAAGGCTCATCTTGAAAATTTCCTCCTCAATCGTCCCCCTAATGGCGGGGGAAAGGCACAAATCAAACTGTTTTGCGCCATGTAAAAAATGTAATTTTGCATATATTTGTGCGCCGCAATGTCCTCCCTGCCCGTTTGGGGACAGGGAGGCGGCATAACAATGCTTTTTTTACAGCACACGCATCAGCGCAGCTGCATCCTTGCAGTCCCGCATCGCCCTTTCGGTGGTCATTGGACCTGTAATCACAGCGGGTTTGCCTGGCTTACGGCTGTACCAGACGCTTTCCAGTGTGTCAATTGGGCGCAGCAGGTTTTTGGAACCATCACCCCATTCAACCGGGCGGCGTTTTTCCGCATGGGCAATCGCGTCCAGCATATCCGCAACAACCGCGGAAGCGGTTGCCAGCTTGCCCGCGCCCTTACCATAGAACATCACATCGCCAGTTGCGTTACCGTCAATCATAATCGCGTTGAATACATCCTCAACCGCTGCCAACGGATGGTTTTTCGGGATTAAATGCGGTGCTACATAAGCATATGCAGTACCATCCTCACAACGTACCGCACGCCCGATGAGTTTAATGACATAACCCAGTTTACCTGCTTCTTCGACATCAGTCAGTGTGATTTTAGAAATTCCTTCACAGCTAACCGCATTCGGGTCAAATTTATCACCGAATGCTAAATCAGACAAAATACAGATTTTACGACAGGCGTCATGCCCTTCGATATCGGCTGTCGGATCTTTTTCCGCATAGCCATTAGCTTGCGCTTGTTTCAGGGCATCTTCAAACGATACGCCTTTATGGATCATTTCAGAAAGGATATAGTTAGTTGTGCCATTCAAAATGCCGCGGATTTCACGGATTTCATTGGCAGCCAGGCACTGCATCATGGGACGAATGACCGGAATGCCGCCGCCGACCGAAGCTTCAAATAAATAATTTACATTTTTTTCTTTCGCAATGGCGAGCAGTTCTTCACCATGGGTGGCTACCAGTTCTTTATTGGATGTGCAGACGCTTTTACCCGCATTCAGGCATCGTTTGGTAAATTCATATGCCGCGCCTGTGCCGCCCATCACTTCCGCAACGACAGTGACTTCGGGGTCGTTTTCGATGATGGAAAAATCAGAAACGAATTTATCCGCATAAGGCAAATGGGAAAAATCCCGCAAATCAAGTACATATTTCACTTCAACTGGCTGTTCAGCAACCCGTGCGATTTTTTCCGCATTCATTGCAAAAACTTCATAAACGCCGGAGCCGACCGTACCATGTCCCATAATTGCTACTTTTACCATAAAACATAATCCTCCTGTTTATTCACTCGCTAAGATGACAACCCGTACAACCCCATCAAGCGATTGTGCCCGGTCTATCAGCGCTTCCACGGTGCATTTCATTTCCGCTGTCCGTGCGGCAATGGTCACAACCGCCTGCCCACCGATTGGAATAGACTGGTTAATGGTCAGCACATTTGCACCGACCCGCGCAAACAACCCCAAAATATTGCTCAGTACGCCCGGTCTATCGCTTAACATCAGATGGACATTGATGGTGCGGTTATGCGCTGCTTCATAAAACGGGCGGATGCCATCTTTATATTTATAATAGGCACTGCGCGACAACCCCACGCTTTGTGCGGCTTCGCTTGCGGTTTTTGCCTTTCCGGTGTGGAGCGCGGCATTTGCTTTGACCACTTTCCGAAAGACTTCGGGCAGAAGCGTGCGTTCTACCAGATAATATTTAGTATCTGTTTCCATTTTTCTTCTGTCCTCCTGACAAGTACAGATGTCTTTCAAGCCATATTATCGTACCATAGCGGCGCAGGCTTTGCAAGTGGCAATCTGCTGAAAAGCTACATTTTTCAGGGCTGGCTTTGTTGGTTTTAACAGCAAAAGCTGCAAAGCTCGGCAAGCACACTCGGATAATTTCATCTGTTCGCCCTGCGGGATTTCCTGTATAGGGCTTGCACAAAACCCAGCTTCATTATATAATTATGTTGTATGGATAAAACGAAAATCGATTGAAAGGGAGTGTCACCAAATATGCCTGATTTGTTAGGCGTGACCAATCCCGTCCCCGGTCATGACAATACGAATATAAACCGCAATATGCCGGTTTCCCCGGGCGACACCCGTGTGCAAAATGCCCCCGACCCAAGCCGGGTCAGCCGCCCTGATAACCGCACTGAACGCCAGGATTCCGGCGATGCAGCCGGTCCCGGCGGTGCGCTGCGGTATGATAGTAATTTTCAGGCGTTCATGCAAAAACTCATGGATACGCCTGAACTTTCCCAAACGCTTGCCAAAGTTTTGCAGGATTATCAAGCGGTTGTTTCTTCTGGACTTCAGGAAGGCATTTCTGGCGAAATGGGCGCGCTGGTCGAAATGCTCAAAATGGATGAGTCCCAACTGCTTAAATTTCTGACCCAGCAGCTTTCCGATGGCGCACGCTTTAGCGGGCCGCTTTTTACCATCCTGCGAGAAGCCTATTCACAAAGCCGGTCAGAAAGCATCCGCTATGATATTTTGCAGTTTCTCAAACGCTATGGCGATTTTACTTCTGCTTCCCATATTGAAGGAAACCTCATGCGGGTACTGACCCGACTCACCCATGCCATCCCATCAAGTTATGGCAACCAACTCCTTACATTCACCCAGCAGCTTGGGCAGTCCTTTGCTTCCGGCGACCGTGCCGGCGCTATGAAACTGCTGCTTGGCACAATCCTGCCGTTTCTCAGCAGTTATACCGAGAAAACCCATGATATGGGGTTATCCCGCAGCCTCATTTCCCAGCTTGCACTGGATATCACCCGTTATGAAAACGGTTCGCAGGCAAACTTGCTGCAATCTTTTCACCAGCTTTTGGGGCATACCGCCCTACGGGCACGTTTGGGCAACCTCAGCGATAATGCGCTGCTGGAGTTTATCAACAATACAGCCTTTGCCCGCGGCGCGGAAGACAACCAATTTGCAAACCAGCTTGTCAGTGCGGCGGCATGGGCACTGCGCGGCGAAGCCGGTGTAGATGCGCAGGATGCTTTTAAGCAGATTGTATCCGCCATGCTTATCAATGAAAGCGTTTATATGCCAGTAAAACACGCCATTATCCCGCTTGACTGGGATGGCAAAATGATGTTTTCTGAAGTTTGGGTAGACCCTGACGCGGAAAATAATTTCAAGCGCGGCGGTGCGGAGCAGGATAATACCATTCGCTTCCTATTCAAGCTGGATATCCAGGGGCTTGGCTTCTTTGACATTGTGCTTGCCAGCCGTCGAGATAATGTCGAAGTGCTCATTGCCTGTCCAGAAAAGGCTGTGCCGTTCACCAAGACCATCCAAGGGGAAATCACCCGCATTTTAGAGCATAATGGGCTAAAATCAAATGGCGTAATGGTGCGCAAGATGGAAAAGCCGCTTGCCATTTCTGATGTGTTCCCAAAAATCTTTGAAGGGGAGAATAGTGTAAATGTCAAAATATGATAAGCCATTGCCTGCCGGGCGCGCGGTTGCGCTGCGTTATGACGGCAGCACGGCTGCCCCTATCGTTGTCGCTTCCGGCATGGGGTATTTGGCGGAAAAAATTGTGGAAGTTGCCGCCGACAGCGGCGTGCCGGTTTATGAGGATAACTCCTTGGCAACCATGCTGTCCCAATTAGAGCTTGGGCAGCAAATCCCGGATTCTCTTTACCAGGCGATTGTTGAAATCTATGTGTATTTTCTGAATTTTGACCCCAATGACCCGGATAAAGCACGCCGTTTGCGTGAAGAACAGAAAGAGGGATGAACTGAATGAATGCCCGGTATTTGATTTTTGACGTTGATATGAACCCACTCGCACAAGCCGACCTGCTGAACGCGCCGGATAGTGACGTCCTGCATTTTAATGTGCTGGAGGACCGGGCTGAATTGGTAGAAGAACATGGGAACATCTGCATTATGGGCTCGGTCAATGATAAGACCGTGCTGCTTGGGCGGGTGCTCCGCAGCCGCGGCGACCGTGTTGTGGTCAAACCTGGCGCAAAACTGCGCAATGATGCCCGGAAAAACGTCCGTGTACCCACCCAGTTTGAAAGCTATATTTACCCTGTCATTGGCACATGGCGTGGGCGCGGGCATATCATCAGCAAGGATTTAAGCAGCGGCGGTATTGCGTTCTATACCGATGCCCACCTGTTTATTGGTGAGATTATCGAAATCGTGCTGCCAGTTACCCAGCTTCCTTTGCTTGTGGAAGCCGAAATCCTGCGCACCACCCCTGGCACTGACAGGCAGCCCGACTTTTACGCGGCAAAGTTTATCGAGCTTGTGGAAGACCAGGATGCCGCCATCCGTCAGGCGGTTTATTCCATCCAGCTTGGCAACCGGTAATGCACAAATCCCCTGGCGCGGAAAAGCAAACTTTTCGCGTCAGGGGATTGTTTTTCATGCGGCGGGACAAGATTCCCTGCCTTGAGATTTTTTTAATTTTCTCTTGATTCCCTACCATAAACTCTATATAATAAGAACCGTAACCGCATGATTTTGTAAATATTTATTTTTGATTAGAAAGGCGTTAAAATGGATTTTGTAAGCACTCCAAAACAGTATATTGATGCAGTGAAAGACTGTGCTGCCCATATCGGCAGCAGTGTGACATTCCGCGGCACCATCCACCGGGTACGCGATATGTCTGATTTTTCTTTTGTGGTTGTCCGCGTTGACCGCGGTTTAATCCAATGCACCTTCCAGGGTGATAAAATCGGTGATATTGCCCGTGCGGATATCAAAGATGCTATGGTTGTTGAAGTTACTGGCGATGTCCATGAAGAACCCCGTGCCGAACATGGCTTTGAAGTCATTCTCACGGGTATTTCCATCCTTGCCAAACCTGCCGAACAGCTTCCTATTCCGCTTGGCAAGAAATATATGGGTTTGTCCCTAGATGTTGACCTGCCACTGCGTCCGATTTCCCTGCGTCACCCGCGCAAGCGTGCGGTATTTCGCATTCAGGCTGCTATCGCGGAAGGATTTTCTGAATATATGCTCAGCCAGGGCTTTACCCGTATTCATACCCCGAAAATTGTTTCTGCGGGCGCTGAAGGCGGCGCCAATATCTTTAAACTGGACTACTTTGGGCAGCAGGCATATTTGGCACAGTCGCCACAGTTTTATAAACAGTATACGGCTGGCATTTTCGGACGTGTGTTTGAAGTCGGCAATGTTTACCGTGCTGAACGCCACAACACCTCCCGTCACCTGAATGAATATATTGGTCTGGATTTTGAAATGGCATATATTGATTCTATGTATGATGTGATGGCGATGGAAACCGGTATGCTGCAATATTTAATGGATTATCTACCAAAACACGTGCAGCCAGAGCTTGATTTGCTTAGCGTGAAACTGCCTGAAGTTGGAAAGATTCCTTCCGTCACCTTTGCGGAAGCCAAAACCATTATGCAGGAAAAGTATGACCATAAGTCTAAAAACCGTTTTGACCTGAACCCGGATGAAGAAGTTTTAATGTGCAAATGGGCACAGGAAACCCATGGTTCGGAATTTTGTTTTATCACCCATTTCCCGAGTGCAAAACGTCCATTTTATGCGATGGATGATAAAGAAAACCCAAAAACTGCGCTTTCCTTTGACTTGCTGTTCCGTGGGTTGGAGATTACGACCGGTGGGCAGCGCATCCATGATTATGAGGAGCAGATTCAAAAACTGCGTGACCGCAAAATGGATGAAACCTTATTTGAATCCTTTACGATGCTGCATAAATATGGTATGCCTCCGCATGGCGGCATTGGCATCGGTTTGGAACGCTTAACCATGCAGCTTTTGGGGCTGCAAAATGTCCGGGATGCTTCCATGTTCCCGCGTGATATGACCCGTTTGGTGCCATAAGCTGGCTTATACGTCCATCATAATCCCCCGTTCCTGAAACACTGCCTTTGCTGCGAAAACCGCGTTCAGCACCCGTGGGAAGCCGGTATAGGGGATGCACTGCAAAAAAATTTCAATGATTTTTTGCGGTGTCAGCCCGACATTTAACCCAGCGTCAATATGCACCTTTAACTGTGGTTCACAGCCGCCAGCAGTCAGCAGGCTTGCCAGCGTAATGGTTTCCCGCTCGGCAAGGCTTAACCCTTGCCGCATATAGATTTCACCAAAGGCAAACCCGACAATGTATTCTGCCAAATCAGGCGCTAACCCGTCCAGCGCATCCAACACGGCTTGCCCGCCTGCGCCGTCAATTTGCTGTAACCTTGCCATGCCGCGTGTAAAATAGTTTTCCATTGTTTGTTTCAATCCTTTCTGTTATGGTTGTGGTTTTACTATAAACCTTCCAGTATACTTGATGTCAACCGTTTTTTTGAAAGAAGTGTGGGCACAAATGAAAATTGGCGATTTTGCAAAAGCAACTGGAATTCCCCCATCTACCCTGCGTTATTATGAGGAAAAAGGCTTAATGCGAGTCAGCCGGGACAAGTCTGGCTACCGCTGCTATGCCGCGCAGGATATTGCATGGGTACAGTTCATTCAGCGGCTGAAAGACACGGGTATGTTGCTGCGGGATATCCGGCAATATGCCGCGCTGCGATACGCGGGCAGCGCGACTATGGCAGAACGCCTGACAATGCTCGAAAAACATCGGAATCATGTGTGTGCAATGCAGCAAAAATGGACAAGCTGCCTGCAAAACCTGGATGATAAAATTATGTTTTATCGGCAGGAAATTGCAAAAATCAGGTAGGTTTGAGGAATTGCATATGATGACAACTGCGTGCCTAAACCAAAATGGCATTCCTATTGCGGTTGTTTCCGGGGATGAGAAAATCATAATTGATATCATATTCGCTTTGGATTTGCAGATGACTTTTTTATCCTGAGTCTGGCATGGCAGGTGAAATTCTGCAAAAGTTTATTAATTACCATATCAAGGCGGCAATTTAGGGGGTTATTCCCAATATACCTGCAAACCGCTCAAAGATTTCATTTATGAATCCAACCATGGCAAAGATTTTTTCTTTATTGCATCCAAAGCCCAAGCGGTTGAAAAATTAGTGGATCAACCCCTATAAATAAACAAAAACCGGAACCTAAATAGGTTCCGGTTTTTTCCGCCTGCATTATGTGAAAATGCGTGCTGCATTTTGTTCGGATTGCCCAGCACGCATTTTCCTCAGTCATATCCCAAGCCGTTATCAAAAAAACGTTATGTGCGGTTAATTCTCATCTGTATAACGGATTAAAATCGCGTGAAGCCGCGAAATCTTCATTAATTGCAATAATCGTTCTTAAAAAATGATGGGTTGCAATATCCACTGCTTTTGAATATCAAATTACCCATCCATATATATAACACTTGAATACGCCGTTTTGTTACAAAAAAATTTGAAAAAAATTTTTTTGTGCGCTTTTCACCATGTTTTTTCTGGAAATCCGCAGTTTGCATGAATTTCATCCATATAAATAATAATGTAAAAACATTTGCAAAACAAAATGTTCAAATTTCAAGAGGAATTATATCGTGGTAAACACAATGCCAAAAAGAGAAAAATAATTATCAAACCACTTGCGGCGCATTTGTTTCTATGATATAATAACAAAAGATTGCTTGATGGAGCGGTATCGAAGTGGTCATAACGAGAACGACTCGAAATCGTTTGACGGGTGAAACC
Source organism: uncultured Butyricicoccus sp. (assembly GCA_910584935.1). Lineage (GTDB taxonomy): Bacteria > Bacillota > Clostridia > Oscillospirales > Butyricicoccaceae > Butyricicoccus_B. Next base: position 19,818 of record CAJUDU010000044.1, read on the forward strand.
GTCCGTGGGTTCGAATCCCACCCGCTCCGCCATCAAAAACCCCTGAAACGCGAGGCTTAATAGTGACAAGTAACTATTTGCCGCAGAGGGCGGCGTGACCGAGTGTCACGCCGTCTTTCTGCGTCCATAGGTAGTTTGCGTAATTACAGGTTCGCTGATTTCCGGTACTTCTACTTCCTCCAGGAAGTTGAAAACGATTTTGACCTTCTGCGTCCGTTTGCCGCTGGACTTGTCCGGGGCATAGACGATGATCTGCTTGATAAACTCATTCACGATGGTGGTTGTCAACTCCGGGATGTCCACATACTTCTCCATCAGGGCGAGGAACTGGTCAACATTGTCCTCCATTTCCTCGCGGGTCGCCACCCAGTCCTCAAGACCGATGACCTCGTTGTTGAGCGCGGCCTGCTCCGCCTCATAGCCCTCCAGCATCTTCTGGTAACGCTCCTGGCTCAGATTACCGAGTACCATGTCCTCATAGATACGGGTGATGAGCTTGTCGATGTCCGCCAGACGCTTCTTTGCCTTTTCCAGCCGCCGCTTGTCCTCTCGAATGGACTTCTCCTGTTCTTCCCTCCGGCACATCAGCCAGCCCTCCTGAAAGCCCTCCACATCGGCCCGGATATACTCCGTCACGGCCCGGATGCGCTCCAACACCACATCCCGCAGAACGTCCTCCCGGATATAGTGCGCCGAACAGGTTCCCCGTCCGCTCTTGTACTTGGCGCAGACGTAGTGATCCTGCTTACCGTCAAAGTTCTTACAGGTGGCGAAGTGGAGTTTGCTTCCGCAGTCGGCGCAGACCACCAGACCAGAGAACAGCCCCTGCCGCTCTGCCTTGGTCATGCGGCGTTTGTGCTGGCGAAGCTCCTGCACTCTGTCCCACTGCTCCTGCGTGATAATGGCCTCCTGCGTTCCAGGCAGAATGAACATATTCTCCGGGGCGTTGGGGATGCGCTTCTTGAGCTTATAGGACTTGGAGTAGGTCTTAAAATTGCAGACACAGCCAGTGTACTCCATCCGTTCCAGGATACCGGCAACAGACTGTTCCACCCAGTGGTAGGGACGCTCCGGCATGGGCTTGCCCTTGCGCTGGGCATAGAGGGCCTTGGTAGTCAGCACACCGTCCGCTTCCAGAATGCGGGCAATCCGGGACGGGCCTGCTCCAGCAATCGCCAGGTCAAAGATACGCTTGACAACCGGGGCGGCATCCTCGTCCGGAATCCAGTGGTCTTTGTCCTGCGGGTCAAGCTGATAGCCATAGGGCGGCTTGCCCAGATGCTTGCCGCTGGTGCCACGGGTTTTCATCACAGAACGAACCTTTTTGCTGGTGTCTTTGGCATAAAAATCGTTGAACACAGGTTATTGGGGAAAGGGAAAGCAAACAGGCAAAAATC
>CAJUDU010000045.1 GCA_910584935.1 uncultured Butyricicoccus sp.
TCCATTCTGTTTTTTCTCTTTTACCCCCTTGATTTTTGATAGTTGGTCTTTCTAAAATCTTTGTCGATAAAGTGCTGATTGTAGTATATCATGTAAAGTTCACAAAACGCAAGGACATTCTCCACTTTACCCAGCAGATGTAACATAGCTGTCGGGCAACAAAAAAGAGGGAAGCAGTTCAAGCTGTTCCCCCTTTGTCCGGCTGATAAACCTTGTTACAGCATTGCAGCGCCAACCAGCCCAGCGTCATTGCCAAGCATGGCTTGTACAATTTCTGTGCTTTTCCGTGCGCCCTTGAAACTTTCCTTTGCAACGATTTCACGCAGCGGCTGGAGCAGTTTTTCCCCATAGCCAGCAACGCCGCCCCCAATAATCATTTTTTCTGGTTGTAGAATATTAACAATACTAGCAAGCCCGCTGCCAAGGTACATACAATAATCATCAAACACCTGGGATGCAATCTTATCCCCCGCATCCCGTGCGTCACAGACCATTTTCGCGGTCAGCTTGCCGCCATTTGCCGCCATTTTATCTCGCATAAGGCTTTCGCCGCCTTGTTCGAGTGCCATTGTCGCAAGGCGTATCATGCCGGTTGCGGAGGCATACGCTTCTAAACAGCCTTTGCGTCCACAGTTGCAGGGCAGCCCGCCGACTTGTACAACGATATGCCCGATTTCCCCAGCAATATCATTAAAGCCGCTGTACAGCTTGCCGCCGACCACAATGCCACCGCCTACACCAGTGCCCAGCGTCACCATGACTGCATGGGTGCTACCCTGCCCAGCCCCGGCGATAACCTCGCCAAGCGCCGCACAGTTTGCGTCATTATCCATCTTGACTGGACATGAAAATTCCGGCTGGAACGCCTGCGCAAAACAAACATGATCCATGCCAAGGTTTGTGCCAAAAAGCAGTGTTGCAGTTTCTTTTTCAAAAGAACCCGGTACACCAATCCCGATTTGGGTCACTTGATCAGGCGGGATATCATGCACCCGGCAAAGTCCAAGTGCAAGCTGTTTCATATCTGCTTTCATCTGCACCGGGTCACCAGTGCGGGTTGGCAGGCTATCTTTGCCCAGCAGCCCCCCTGTTTCATCACATAGGCAGACTACTGTATTGGTTCCGCCTAAATCAATGCCAATTCTCATAAAGTCAAACAACCCCTTCTTCAAACGTATTGATATCCAGCCCGCGTATCTGCCGGAAATAATCAGCCAGCCTATCCCAACTGCTATTGATCACCAGTTCCTCTGGAAAACCGATTTCCTCCAGCATTTGGATGGCATTGCCGACTTTGCCGACCATATGGGCAATGTGTGCATCACTTGTCACCATCACGGGCACTTGATATTTCATACATAGTTTTGCAATACTAGAACAATTACCATGACTGCCGCGGCGAATTGCAAGGGAATTATTATTGATTTCCACAATCTTGCCGCACGCATTGCATTGGGAAATAATATGCTCCTGATCAAACGCAAAATCCTCTGTTCCCAAATGCCCAAATGTCGTAACATATGGGTTATGCAGGATGTTTTCCAGCGCCAGGGTATGCACCTCCCGGCTGGCAGGCGGGAAGCATGGCGGATGGAAAGAGGCAATCACATAATCCAGGTTTTTCATATATTTTAGTTCAATCGCATCCACGCCGCCTGCTGGCGGCAGGATATTGAGTTCTACGCCACGCAGCACAGCAATGCCATCCATTTTGCGCGGCACAATATTCAGGTTGGCAAAATGCCATTGGTGCGCGCCATCTTCCATGGCAGGAGCATGGTTTGTAATTGCAATCGCAGCAAGTCCTGCCTGCTTTGCGCCCTGCACCATCTCTGCCAGCGAGCTATGTGCATGGGCGGATACATTGGTATGCGTGTGCATATCCGCAATGATTTGCATATTCTCCCTCCATCAGGTACCAAAGGAACGCAGCATACGCTCTTGCAGTTCCTTTGCGGCATTGTAGCCCATTTTCTTATAACGGTTGTTCATGGCAGCAACCTCAATAATAACAGCCAGGTTACGCCCAGGCTTTACAGGGATGGTCAGCGAAGGCACACGGATATCCAAAATGCTGGTGGTCTGTCCATCCAGCCCAAGGCGGTCATATTGCTTACCATCCTCCCAATTTTCCAGGTTAATGACCATTTCTATTTTTTCTGTTAGTTTGACCGAACCGACACCAAAAATACGCCGCACATCGACAATACCAATGCCGCGCAGTTCGATAAAATAACGGATAACATCTGGCGAGGTACCAACCAGCGTTTTATCGGATACCCGCTTAATTTCCACCGCATCATCTGCAATCAGGCGGTGCCCACGCTTGACAAGCTCAATCGCGGTTTCAGATTTGCCGACGCCTGAATCGCCCAACAGCAACACACCTTCACCATAAATTTCAATCAGCACGCCATGCAGCGTAATGCGCGGCGCAAGTGAAACCTTCAGCGATGCTACAATCGCATTGATAATGGTGGAAGTAAATTCATTGGTACGCAAAATCGGAACATTGTATTTTTTTGCGGATTCCAAACATTCTGGGAAAATATCGATATTGCGGGATACAATCATTGCTGGGATGCCGCTGGAAAACAGGCGGTCAAAAATTTCCGTGCGTTCTTCTGGTTCAAAGCTTTCGACATAAGTGGTTTCCACTTTACCCATCACTTGCAGGCGGTTGGGGTCAAAGAAATCAAAAAAGCCCGCAAGCTGCAAACCGGGGCGGCTGACATCATCTTTTGTGATTTCTATTTTTTCAAACCCTTCCGGGCCATGGATAACTTCAAAGTTAAATTCCTGGATTAAATCACCCAAGCATACGCCATATTCTTTTAGCTGCATAATATGATTCGCCTCCTGTGTTTTGGGGGATTGATATGTGGCTATTATAACGGATTTTTCCGTTTTTTTCAACGCTTATCCGTGCATTCCGGCATATTTTTTTGCGTTATGCCGGAAAAAGGCGGTTTTTTCTGCCGGTTAAATGGGATATATCCCATTTATTTTCTCATTTTACCGCCAGGACATATTTTTTTTGCAAACTGGCTTGCTTTTTTCGGGAGTTTATGATAAGATATTATCCGTTACCCAATGCCTTGTAGATAAGGAGGTGCAGGAAAATGGCAAAGTGCGATATTTGCGGTAAGGGTGTGACTTTTGGGATTAAGGTTTCCCACTCCCACAGGCGTTCCAACCGGACTTGGAAACCCAATGTCCGCCGTGTAAAGGCGCTCGTCGACGGTACCCCCCGCCATGTCAACGTATGTACTCGTTGCCTCCGCTCCGGCAAGGTTACCCGTGCTATCTAATCGCTTTGACGTGATAAAACCGCTCTTTGGAGCGGTTTTTTGCTACCACTTTGTAGCCTCCACCAAAGCCGCCCCTTAATCACCATGTACTCGTTGCCTCCGCTCCGGCAAGGTTACCCGTGCTATCTAATCGCTTTGACGTGATAAAACCGCTCTTTGGAGCGGTTTTTTTACTGCCCCTTTATCACCATGCTTTGCTCGGAAATAAGATATGCGGTACAGGATGCTTTTATCTCCTGTACCGCTTTTCATTTATTTCGATGAGGATGGATTTTCCTCATATGCATCTACTGCATAGCAAAGGGTCATTAAACTGTCGGAAAAATGTACATTTTCTACTGGTACATTCAGCCCTTCCAAATGCAAATCTTCACCTGTGAAATTCCAGATGCCGCGGATGCCATGCTCGACAAGTTCCCGCGCCATTTCAGGCGCAATACCATGCGGCACGGTTAAAACCGCAATATCCGGCTGGTGCTGGTCGACATAATCATAAAGCTCTGCCACATCCCGGATATTGGCGGCGCCAAAGCCCATACCAACAACAGTTTTATCCACGTCAAACGCACAGATTAGTTCAAACCCACTCGCTTTAAAATCAAAATTTTTCAGCAAAGCACGCCCGATGTTACCAACACCTACGATAATTGCCTTGCGCCTGCGGTGGATGCCTAAAATTTCTGAAAGTCCCTCGCATAACTTTTCCACATTGTAGCCATAACCCTGCTGCCCGAAACCGCCAAAACAGTTAAAATCCTGGCGGATTTGGGATGCCGTTAGCCCCATAGATTCTGCCAGCGCACGCGAGGAAATACGCTGCACGCCATTCGCCCGGAGGGTGGAAACATAGCGGTAATAGCGGGGAATACGGCGGATGACCGCACGTGACACGTCCTGTTTCTTCTCCAAAGCGATGCCTCCCAATAATCCTTACAGTGAAGCGATGGTTTCCAGCACATAATCGGTGAACTGCTGGGCAGTTGCACCGGTATCCCTGCCGGTAATCACATACTTCTTGTTTTCATACATACAAATATCCAGTGCGCGATCCAGCTTGTTTGCCAGCTCTACTTCGCCGATGTGCTCCAGCAGCATCACAGCAGCACGCAGCACAGATGATGGGTCAGCATATTGCGCACGTCCTTCCTTGACCATGCGTGGCGCAGAACCATGAATGGCTTCAAACATAGCGTACCGTTTGCCAATGTTCGCCGAACCTGCTGTGCCAACACCGCCTTGGATTTCTGCCGCTTCATCGGTGATAATATCACCATAAAGGTTTGGCAGTACCACAACCTTGAAATCACGGCGGCGTTTATCATCCAGCAGTTTCGCGGTCATAATATCAATATACCAGTCATCAAACACAACCTCCGGATATTCTGCCGCTATTTTTTGGCAGCAATCTAAGAATTTACCGTCAGTTGTCTTGATGATATTTGCCTTGGTAACACAGGAAACACGATTCTTGCCGGTTTTACGGGCATATTCAAATGCCAGCCGTGCAATGCGTTCGCAACCCTGTGATGTGGCAATGGTAAAATCCACAAACAAATCATCATCAATTTGCACACCCTGTGAGCCAACGGCATAACCGCCTTCGGTATTTTCACGGTAGAATGTCCAGTCAATGCCAAGCTCCGGCACTTTGACCGGGCGCACATTGGCAAACAGGTCTAATGCTTTACGCATTGCGACATTTGCGCTTTCTACATTGGGCCATGGGTCGCCTTTGCGTGGGGTGGTGGTCGGCCCTTTCAAAATGACATGGCATTGTTTCAGTTCATCCATCACGTCAGGCGGGATGGCACAGCCAAGCTCTGCACGGCGTTCAATGGTCAGTCCGTCAATGGTGCGGAATTCAACCTTGCCTGCTTTCACTTTGTCTGCCAGCAGCACTTCCAGCGCATGACGCGCCATGCCAGTAATCATCGGCCCGATGCCGTCGCCGCCACATACGCCGATGATGATTTTATCCAGCTTTGCATAATCAATAAAATCACCCTGCGCCTTCATCTCTTTGATGCGGGCAAGCTGGCTTTCTATCACTTTTTCATATTGGGCAATTGCCTTTTCTGATAATGGCATTTTCAGGTGTCCTCCAATTACTTCGATATTATTTTAACAATTCTCCAGGGGTTTGTCAACAAAAGCGCTGTATGTCTTGTTGGCTCGCCCCCGAAAAGAATCTATTTTTTACTTTGCTGTCTGTTTTGCATAGTTCAGCGTGCCGCCTGCCAGCAGCGCACTGCGCTGGCGTTCAGATACTTCACAATCTGCCTTAAAGGTATAACCATTCACAGTAACTGTAACCTGGCTGCCCGCACGGATTTCGTCCGCAATATGCGGCAGTTGAATGCTGTCATTCAGGCTGACTTTATCATAATCCGCTGGGTCAGCAAAGGTCAGTGGCAGGATGCCGGAATTGACCAGATTCGCCTTGTGGATGCGTGCAAAAGATTTCGCCAGCACTGCACGAACGCCTAAATACAGCGGGACAAGCGCGGCGTGTTCACGGGAAGAACCCTGCCCATAGTTTGCACCGCCAATGATGATACCGCCGCCCATTTCCTGGCAACGTGCCGGGAATTTGGGGTCAACATTGATAAAGCAGTAATTTGCATAATAGGGGATATTGCTGCGGTATGGCAGCAGTTTTGCCCCGGCAGGCAGGATATGGTCAGTGGTGATGTTATCTTCAGTTTTCAGCACGATTTTACCGGAATAGCTGGCTTCTAATGCCGCGCCAAGCGGGAACGGCTTGATATTTGGCCCGCAGCGCACTTCCACAGAAGCTGGGTCTTCTGCTGGTTTGACAATCAGGTTGTCATTGATGTCAAAATGCTCCGGCATTTCAATGACAGGCGCTTCACCCAAAGTACGTGGGTCGGTCAGCACGCCTGTCAGCGCGGATGCAGCGGCAACTTCTGGGGATACTAAATAAATCTGTGCATCCTGGGTGCCGCTGCGCCCTTCAAAGTTACGGTTGAATGTGCGCAGAGATACACCAGCAGATTCCGGTGACTGTCCCATCCCAATGCAGGGGCCGCAAGCACATTCCAAAATCCGTGCGCCTGCTGCAATAATATCTGAAAGCGCACCGTTTTTCGCCATCATATCAAATACCTGGCGTGAACCTGGGCTAATGGTCAGTGAAACATCTGGATGAACTGTTTTGCCCTTCAAAATCGCGGCAACCTTCATCATATCATAATAAGATGAGTTGGTGCATGAACCAATGCAGCACTGGTTAACTGGGATTGCGCCGATTTCTGCCACCGGCTTTACATTATCTGGCATATGCGGCATGGCTGCCAGCGGCGCCAATGTATTCAAGTCAACCGTATATTCTTCATCATAGTGGGCATCTGGGTCAGAAGACAATGGAATATAAACATCCCCGCGCCCTTGTGCTTCCAAAAATGCCTTGGTTACTTCATCAGATGGGAATACTGAGGTGGTTGCGCCAAGTTCCGCGCCCATATTGGTGATGGTTGCACGTTCGGGCACAGATAATGTAGCAACGCCTTCCCCGGCATATTCTACAATTTTGCCAACGCCGCCTTTTACGGTCATTTGGCGCAGCACATCCAAAATAATATCCTTTGCTGCAACCCATGGCTGTAATTTGCCGGTCAGGTTGACCCGTACCATTTTGGGCATTGGGATATAATAAGCGCCGCCGCCCATAGCAACCGCAACATCCAAACCGCCTGCGCCAAATGCCAGCATGCCAATGCCGCCGCCTGTGGGCGTGTGGCTGTCTGATCCAATTAGGGTTTTACCTGGTGCGCCAAAGCGCTCCAAATGCACCTGATGGCAAATACCATTACCCGCCTTGGAATAATAAATCCCATGCTTTTTGGCAACAGTGCCAATATATTTGTGGTCATCCGCATTTTCAAAGCCGGACTGCAAGGTGTTATGATCAATGTAAGCAACCGAACGTTCGGTTTTTACCTGGTCAACCCCCATGGCTTCAAATTGCAGGTATGCCATGGTGCCGGTTGCATCCTGCGTCAGAGTCTGGTCAATTTTTAACCCAATCTCTGCACCTTTTTCCATTTTCCCATCAACCAGATGGGCTTTCAGAATTTTTTCTGCAATTGTCATTCCCATTGTTTTGCATCGCTCCTTATATGTTCAGCACCAGTTTGCCCTGGTGCTTTTCCAGTCTAGCGGCGGCTTCCACAGCCTTCTCCACAGCAATACGCTGTGCCCGGTTTTGTATCCATTCGTTTGCCGGTTTTCAGAAAAACCTTCTCCTATTGTACCGCAAGGGCTATGTTTTTTCCATAGTCAATCATGAAATTTTTACGCAAATATTCTCCTGTATTTCGGCGGTTGCAAAAGCGTTCTGCAAGGTCGTTCCAATATTCCCAGCTAGATACTCATAATACGCCTGACTGCCAATCATTGCCGCATTATCGCCGCACAGGCTGAGCGGCGGCAAATATAAAGATGCCCCCAATTTTTCCGCCATGGCTTGCAGCGCCTGGCGCAGCCAAGAATTGGCGGCTACGCCGCCTGCGCAGACAATCTGCTGGATGCCGGTCTGTTTTGCTGCCAGTTCCAACCGTGGGACTAACGTATCAACAACAGCATGACAAAATGCAGCCGCTAAAGCGGATTTATCCAACGTTTCACCCTTTTGCGCGGCGTTGTGCGCCAAATTGATGACCGCTGTTTTTAACCCGGAAAAGGAAAAATCAAGCGGTGCATCTTTGACTTTGGCATGGGGCAGTTTATATTTGGACGCATCGCCGCCCTGTGCCATGCTGTCAATTTTAGGTCCGCCCGGATAGCCTGCCCCAAGTACCCGTGCGACCTTGTCAAAGGCTTCACCAGCGGCGTCATCCCGCGTGCCACCGAGAATCTCAAATGCGGTATAATCTTTAACCAGCACAAGCAGGCTGTGCCCGCCGGATACCACAAGGGTCAAAAATGGCGGCTTTAATGCCGGAAATGCCAAATAATTGGCAGCAATATGCCCGCGGATATGATGAACTGGGATAAATGGCTTACTTAGTGAAAATGCCAGCGCTTTGCCAAAATTCGCACCAACCAGCAATGCACCGATTAACCCTGGGGCACAGGTTGCCGCTACCGCATCCACTTGCGGCGGCTGTATGCCTGCCTGTTGGCAGGCAAGGTCTGTCACCCGGACAATGGCTTCCATATGCCGCCGAGAGGCAATCTCGGGCACAACACCACCATAAAGCGCATGGGTTTCTACTTGACTGTCTACAATGCTTGATAATATTTTTCTGCCATCCTGGATGATTGCCGCAGCGGTTTCATCACAAGAGGATTCAATGGCTAATATCTTCATTCTGTCCCCCCATCTGCCCAGTCAGAATGCCAGGTGGATAAAATATGTAACACAACTTCTTCGAGTGGCGGTGTAATCTCATCTTTAAAATCGGTTGCATAAACCACCATGGAATGGTATTCTGACGCAATCGGGTAATAACAGGTCTGCCGGACTAATGTGCCGTTTTCTGCCTGCCGGTCATAACCCAAAATAAAGGTCATGGGCTGCTGCCAAATCCGCACTTCCGGGTTTTGCAGTTCACCCATGCGCTGCTCAGCATTGTCTTTGAGGAAATCAATAAATTCCTGCTGGATTTCTGGGTCAGTATAATCAATTTCCGGTTGTTTTTTATTGATGTTATTCGGGGAAATCTCTATCACAACATTGGAAGGCTGGGTATCTATCGCCCGTGATTTGTCGGTGAAAAAAATGGTTGTATGTCCGCCCATTTCTTTATCTTCTTCCCAGTTTTCAGGCAATTCCATGGAAAATGGCCCTGTCGTGAACAGATAAGATGCCCATGTGGGCGCATCTGTTGGCGTTTCCGGCGTGGGAAGGGTTTCGCTTTGTCGTTCGGGCTGCTGTTCGGTTTGTACGCTGCTGCTCGCCTGCTGGCTCGCATCTGGCTTTCCCCCCTGACAGCCTGTTAATAACAGACAAAGCAAAATAGCTGTTAACTTTTTCATCTGGTTTGTCCACTCCTTATTTTTATTTATCGCATGGTGCCATCGGAAATTTCTTTTTCCATGCACGTTACCGCATGGTCATCGGTGAAATCCCCAAAACCTTCGCAAATTTGATAGCCTAATTTTTCATATACAGCAATGGCATCTGCCATATCCGCACCGGTTTCCAATACTGCCCGGTGGCACCCGGAGGCTGCCGCATGGGCTTCTATTTTTGCCGCAAGCTGCCTGGCTATGCCCTGTCCACGGCAAACCTGCCGCACAAACATCCGCTTGATTTCCGCTGTGACAGCATCCACGGGCTTCCAGCAGCAGCATCCGGCAGGGCCGCCATCAAGATAAGCTACTGCCGCACACGCCATTTGGGATAAATCATGGTACTTTTGATATTTCAGCGTGGCATCCTGGTACCGGTCATAAAAAAACGAATCCAATGCGCTGACCAGCATCAGTAAATCCGCGTTATCCACTTCTACAAATTTAATTTCTATCATAGGATTCCCCTTCTCTTGTAAAATATTTGGTCATCAGAATGGCATCTTCTTTTGGGTCATGATAAAACCCAGGACGTATCCCCACTTGTACATACCCTTGCTTTTGGTATACCGCAAGCGCTGCATGGTTGGCAGCACGCACCTCCAAAGTAATAAAAGTCAGTCCTAATGCCTGCCCTTGCCAGGCAAGCGCATCCAAAAGCGCGCTGGCAATGCCGCGCCGCCTTGCGGCTGGCAGTACCGCAACATTTGTAATATATCCTTCGTCAAGCACAACCTGGCAGCCAACATAACCAATGGCTTGTCCATTTTCCTCAGCGACCAAAAAGATATGCTGGTTGCCAAGTTCCTCCCGCAATGCCTGGGCACTCCATGGCGCATGGAAACACTGCCGTTCAATTTCTGCAACATCTTGTATGTGCGTTTCTGCCATTGGTATGATGTTCATCCCTGTGACAGCCTTTCTATCACCTGCTGTGCCGCCTGCTTGATTTGTGCGGCACATTCGCGGTAAACTTGCAGATTCCCGCCAAATGGGTCAGCAATATCCGTATCTGTAAAAGTAAATAACTTGCCTTCTGCCTGTGGATATTTTTCCAATACACGGTCATAATGTGCCCCTGTCATACACACCAGATATTTTGCATCGGCAACAACTTGCGCAGTCAGCACATGGGATTTATGGGCGCGGATATCCGCACCCAATTCGCCTGCCGCCAGAACCGCGTTTTCAGAGGCAGGTAAACCATCTGTGGTGAATAGCCCTGCTGATTCCGCCTGCAAACCGGTTTTCTGTTCCCCACCTAATGCACGGAATAATCCTTCTGCCATGGGGCTACGGCAGGTATTACCTGTGCATAGGAATACAATCTTATCCATTTATGCTCTCCCCTATTATCCTTTTGCGGTATACCAGTCGTGCCCTGCGTGCGCTTCGGCAACCAGTGGGACTGCCATTTCAATCGCACCCTGCATTTCTTCGGTTAACAACTGAATTACCGTATCCTGTTCTGAAACTGGCGCTTCCAAAATCAGTTCGTCATGCACCTGTAAAATTAGTTTGGTTTTTAACCCTTCTGCCCGCAGACGTTTCCATACCCGCAGCATAGCAATCTTGATAATATCCGCTGCTGTACCCTGGATTGGCGTATTCATCGCGACCCGCTCGCCAAAAGAACGGATGGCAAAACTTTTGCTTGCCAATTCGGGCAGGTAACGCCGCCGCCCTAATAAGGTTTCAACATAACCTTGTGCCTTTGCTGACGCCTTGATTTCGTGCATATATTTGTCTACTCCTGGGTAGGTTGCCAGATAATTTTTGATAAATTCCCCCGCCTGCTTTTTGGTTACGCCAATATCCCCAGCAAGGGCAAAATCTGAAATGCCATAAACAATGCCAAAATTCACCGCCTTGCAGCTTGACCGCATTTGCCCGGTGACCTCGTCCACTGGCACGCCATATACTTTGGCTGCTGTCGCCGCATGGATGTCCTGCCCGGCACGGAATGCTGCTATCATGGCTTCATCCTGTGCAATATGTGCCAAAACACGCAGTTCTATCTGTGAATAATCGGCGTCAATCAACACATGATTTTCATCTTCCGCAATGAACATATGACGCAATTCCCGCCCGAGTTCTGTCCTGACAGGGATATTCTGTAAATTTGGGTCGGTTGAAGATAAACGCCCGGTTGCTGTGACCGTCTGCTGAAAATGGGAATGGATACGTCCATCTTTGGGACTGATGACTTTTAACAACCCTTCCACATAAGTGCTTTTCAGCTTGGTAAGCTGACGGTATTCCAAAACATCCCCGACAATTGGATGATATCCCGCAATCGTTTCCAAGACCTCCGCACTGGTGGAATACCCGCTTTTTGTCTTTTTCTGCGGCGGCAAGCCTAGCCGTTCAAACAAAACCTCGCCAAGCTGTTTGGGCGAATTGATGTTAAATTCCCCATCTGCCTGGGTAAAAATCTTTTCGGTTAGGGCGCTGATGCGCTCATCCAACATTTCCCCAAATTCCGATAACCGTTTCGGATCTGCTTTGCAGCCAATATGCTGCATATCTGCCAGCACAGTCATCAGCGGCAGCTCCAAGGTATCATATAGCTGCTTAAGCTGCGGCAGCTTTTCCAACCGGCTGTGGATTTCTTCATATAATTTTTGCACCGCTACCGTCCATTGGATAAGCTGCTGCATATGGCTGTCCCGCCCGCCAAGCGGCGAAAAAGCATCTTCTTTTTCAAATTCTGCATCCGGCAGCTCCAAATTCAAATAGGACAATGCAACCCGTTGCAAATCATAAGTGTTTTCTGCCGGGTTCAGCAGGTATGCGCCTAAACAAGTGTCAAACGCAATGCCTGTGGGCTGTATGCCATATCCCATCAACCAGACCAGCGTTTCTTTTGCATCGTGCATAACTAGCTTTAATTTGCCCGAAAACAGTCGGCGCATTAACTCAAACCATTCATCAGATGAAAAATCACTTTCTATCAGCACCATGGCGCCTTGCCCATCCAGCAGGCAAACAGCTTGCCGCTGGGCTGTCAAATACAAATATACTTGCTGCCCCTCATCTTGCTGTATGCGCGTAAATGCCGTTTGAATACCGACGGTGATTTGCATATCCGGCAGCACTTCTGCCTGCTGGAATGCCCCTCCATCCCCAGCGTTTAACCCTAGCCGCTTAATAAAACTCTTAAATTCCAACCGGGTCAGCAGTGCATATAACCCCTCTTCATCAATCAGTTCATCCGGCAGGTTTAACGGGTCTAATGGCAAAGGCGCTTCACGGTCAATCGTTGCCAGCCAGTAGCTGTCCCGCGCGCTTTGCTGTCCGTTTTTTAACTTTTCCCGCACCCCTTTTTTAATTTCCGGACTGTCAATGTTTTCATATATCCCATCCAATGTGCCAAATTGCAGCAATAAATTCATCGCTGTTTTTTGCCCAATACCGGGTACGCCCGTAATATTATCTGAGCTATCCCCCATCAGCGCTTTTAAATCAATAAGCCGCACTGGTGCAAACCCATATTCCTCCCGGAATAACGCTTCATCATACTTCGTTGTGGTGGTTTGCCCCATGCGAGTTACAACCAGGCGTACCGCCGTCTTTTGCCCAATTAACTGCAAACTATCCCGGTCACCTGTCACAATCACGCATTCATCCCCATGGTTTTCTACAATACGGCTGATTGTCCCCAATAAATCATCGGCTTCATAACCAGCCAATTCACAGCATGGAATACCTAATTTGTCCAGCACATCCTTCATCACAGGCAGTTGTACCGCTAATTCATCCGGCATTCCTTTGCGGGTTGCCTTGTAGCTTTCAAACTTCTTATGCCGGAAGGTCTTTTCCCGTACATCAAAACATACTATCGTATGATCGGGCATTTCTTCTTCCTGTAATTTGAAAAATGTGGACAGGAACCCATAAACCGCATTTGTATATAACCCTTCATGATTTGTCAGCAGACGCACGCCATAAAACGCACGGTTCAATATGCTGTTGCCATCAATCACCATTAGTTTCATTTGTATTTTTCCTCATTCCAAACAGATTCACACCAAAAAACCAGCCTGTGTGTTTGGCGTTTCCCGTTTATTATACCACAATCATGGGAAAAATTTAAGAGGATGCGTTTATTTTCTGCTGTGGTAGGGGATAAATGAAGTTTTTCGGCCGCCTTTTTTCAAAAAGGCGGCGGGGTGCAGGGGCAACGCCCCGCCAGGGTGTGGGGCAGCGCCCCGTCCCTCTGGGCGCGTTCACAAATAATTCATAATTTTTTTGCCAAAAACCCTAAAATCCCTCTTGCATTCCTGTCAAGGCTGTTGTATCATAATAATCGAATTAGCACTCCCGGCGTGTGAGTGCTAACCCCGAAATTGTAACTCAAAATTTTAGGAGGAATAAAATATGACTTTGAAACCCCTTTCCGACCGCGTTGTTATCAAAATGGTCGAAGCTGAGGAAACCACCGCAAGCGGCATTATCCTTGCTGGCTCCGCAAAGGAAAAACCGCAGGTCGCTGAGGTTTTAGCCGTTGGTCCCGGCGGTATGGTCGATGGTAAAGAAGTTGTCATGCAGGTCAGTGTTGGCGATAAAGTCATTACTAGCAAGTATTCTGGCACTGAAGTCAAAATTGATGGCGAAGAACTGATTATCGTCCGCCAAGGGGATATCCTGGCAGTTGTTTCGTAAAAAAATCACTTTCATTTATATACTTGGAGGAATTTAAACTATGGCAAAACAGATTCTTTTTGGCGAGGATGCCCGCAAATCCTTGCAGCGCGGCGTTGACCAGCTCGCTGATACCGTAAAAGTTACCCTTGGCCCCAAGGGACGCAATGTTGTGCTGGATAAAAAATTCGGCGCACCGCTGATTACAAACGATGGCGTTACCATTGCAAAAGATATCGAACTGGATGATCCATTTGAAAATATGGGCGCACAACTGGTCAAAGAAGTCGCAACCAAAACCAATGACCTAGCTGGCGACGGCACCACAACCGCGACTTTGCTGGCACAGGCTTTCATCCGCGAAGGACTCAAAAACCTTGCCGCTGGCGCAAACCCGATGGTTATGCGCAAAGGTATGAGCAAAGCTGTTGAAGCAGCAGTGAATGCAATCGCTGAAAACTCCAAAAAAGTTAATGGCACTGCGGATATTGCCCGCGTTGCGGCTGTTTCCTCCAGCAGTGAGGAAATCGGTACCCTGATTGCTGAAGCAATGGAAAAGGTTTCTACTGATGGCGTCATCACTGTGGAAGAATCCAAAACCGCTGAAACCTATTCCGAAGTCGTTGAAGGGATGCAGTTTGACCGCGGTTATGTTACCCCTTATATGGTAACAGATACCGAAAAGATGGAAGCTGTGCTCGATGACGCTATGGTACTCATCACCGACAAAAAGATTTCTGTCATTCAGGATTTGCTGCCGCTTCTCGAACAAATCGTAAAAACTGGCCGCAAATTGCTGATTATTGCTGAGGATATCGAAGGCGAAGCTCTGTCTACCTTGATTGTAAACCGCCTGCGTGGTACCTTTACCTGTGTTGCTGTCAAGGCGCCTGGTTTCGGCGACCGCCGCAAAGAAATGCTCCAGGATATCGCAATCCTCACCGGCGGCACCGTTATCTCGGAAGAAGTCGGCTTGGAACTGAAAGATGCTACCTTGGATATGCTTGGCACCGCACGTCAGATTAAAGTCAACAAGGAAACTACAACCATTGTTGATGGCGCTGGCGATTCCGACAAAATCAAAGCCCGCGTTGCTACGATCCGTGCTGCAATCGAAACTACCACTTCTGATTTTGACCGCGAAAAATTACAGGAACGCCTTGCAAAACTGGCTGGCGGCGTTGCTGTTATCAAGGTTGGCGCTGCAACCGAAATTGAAATGAAAGAAATGAAAATGCGCATTGAAGATGCCCTCAACGCAACTCGTGCCGCTGTAGAAGAAGGCATTGTCGCTGGCGGCGGTACCGCTTATGTCAATGTTATCCCACAGGTTGCTGCTTTGATTGACAGCGTGGACGGCGATGAAAAAACTGGCGTGAAAATCATTATGCGCGGTTTGGAAGAACCCATTAAGCAAATCGCTGCAAATGCTGGCGTTGATGGCGCAGTTGTGCTTGACAAAATTAAGAACGCTGACAGCCTTGGCTATGGCTTTGACGCTTATACCGAAACCTATGGCAATATGATTGAACTGGGCATTGTTGACCCAACAAAAGTAAACCGTTCTGCACTGCAAAATGCAGCTTCTGTTGCTTCGATGGTTCTGACCACAGAATCTATCGTTGCCGATAAGAAGGAACCGGTTGCACCAGCTGCACCGGCTGCACCAGATATGGGCGGTATGTATTAAGATCCCTTTCGCCAGCACCTGAAAACAGGTGCTGGCTTTTTGTCTATGAAACGCAGAATATCACGCCGTTACTCGTTTCGCAATGCTTTCGTACCGCATAGGCAGAAATATATATTTGTCATAAAAAATGTTTAAAATAAAGAGAACCATCCTCCAACAGTGTAGGCTGGTTCTTTTTTGCATATATTCTCAAAAAATCTTTTCAGAGTTTCTTCCTTCTTCTCCCATTCTTTTGTTCACCATATCAAAATTCAGAAGTAATATCAGATTTCTTCCTGTATGGAAAACTGCAGGGCAATCCGCGCGGACATTCATTCCATAGTTAACGTGATTAAAATGGAATTATCCTCTAGCACTTCCTCTGACTGAATCGTCATATTGTCTGCTAAATGCGATTTTACCCGATGGTAAGTGTATGACTGCACATTTGAATGATATTCACTCTCGATCTCACGAATACTGCAAAGCATATCCTCCAGATTTTGCACATCATAAATCTGCATCTCATAGAGCAGATCCTCACCTGGACGCTCATAGCGGATTTTCCCCACACCAAAATCGGCTGTCAAGCCACTGAGTGACATAACTTCTCCTCCTAAAAATCCAACATCCGTCCGCCGCGCTGTGTATTGACGTCTGTTTCGCTGGGTTCCTCCGCTTTGTAAGACGCCAAATCTCCCCGCGGGGTCGCGGATACGGCGCGCACATTCGCCCATGCCCGAAGCGCAAAAATCTCTTCCTTCTGGGTAACAGATAGCGGAACAGTCCCCTTGATCGCAAACTCTAAATCTTCCATACAAAGACTGCGCTGATTGAAAAACGCCTCATACAGCGCCGTGATCACCGCTTGCTCAATTTCCGCCCCGACAAAGCCATCGGAAAGAGCGCTGAGCCTGCTCAACAACGCATTGTCAATCACAATATCCTGCCCGACTTCGGAAGCGGCAACTCTCTTTTTCAGATGCACCTCAAAGATCTTTTCCCGTTCTGATTCAGTCGGAAGATCCACAAAAAAATCTCATCAAAACGACCCTTCCGGAGCACCTCGGGCGGCAGAGTACGGATGTTGTTGGCTGTCGCAATCACAAACACTGGCGCTGTTTTCTCCTGCATCCAGGTCAGGAATGTGCCCAGAATCCGGTTGGAGGTCCCGGAGTCGCCGCTGCCCCCCACGCCGCTGAGTCCCTTTTCAATCTCGTCCACCCAGAGGATGGAGGGTGCAACCGCTTCCGCTGTTGCGATCGCCTTGCGCATATTCTCCTCGGAGCTGCCGACAATTCCGCTGAAAATCTTACCCATATCCAGCTTCAGAAGCGGCAGATTCCAGATAGCGCTCATAGCCTTAGCGGTCAGGCTTTTCCCGCACCCGGGAATACCTGTGATCAGGACGCCCTTCGGCGCGGGAATATTGTACTTCCGTGCCGAGTCCAACCAAGAATTATTACGCTTTATTAGCCAACTCTTTAGATTTTCCAGCCCACCGATATCATCAATGGTAAAGTTTGCTTTGATAAATTCCAGGATACCGGTTTTCTTAATCACCTGATTTTTTTCATCGAAAATCACCCGGATCGCATTTCCGTCCAGCCCGCGGTTGGCGACAATCGCACGGGAAAACGCGTTTTCCGCTTCTTGTGCGGTCAAACCTAACGCGGATTTCGCGAGCTTTTCCTTGTCCTCGTAAGAAAGCCGGCTGTTGTCCAGACCGTTTTCGCGGATGATACGGTCGAGCATATCCAGCATTTCGTCAACGTTTGGCAGTGGGAATTCAAAGACCGAGATTTCCTTTCCATATCTGCCGGAATGACTAGCTGCGGAGACAGAATCACAATGTTTTTCCGTTCCTGCGATTCATGCAGAACTGGAATCAAATCCGCATCCTGCGGATCAGGTCATACGCGGGCGGACGACCCTGCACACCAAAAAACACATGCAGATCCTTCATGATAAAAATGGCATCCCGATCACAACTTTCGATGAACGCGAATGCCTTCATCGGATCTTGTGTGCCGTTGACGCGATTCATTTCAGACAGGTTCGTAAATCCAGCCGTTTGCGTCCAGCTGTAAACTTCTCTTGGGTGAATAATCAGCCGCTCATCCCAAGCTGTGCTCAAAATAAATTCTTCTGCCCTTTTTTCCTCCCACGTTGGGATATAAACATAGGGAAAGCGAGCTTTGAACAGATTCGCCAAATCCCACTGAGCCTTCGGATCAAACATCATCCTATATAACCTCTCATGATCTCTTTTAATTTTTCAAAGTCACCCATTCCGTTGCACACAAGACGTCCATCGCTGTCAACCCGCGCCTCGATTCGGTTCGGTGGGATATCCTCCATTGAATACCGATCAGTCAGAAAGTGGAATCGCTGGTTGGATGAGCCAATCATCGGAACAGCAAAGCTTCTCAGCGCCTCTATATACGGACCGTCAATTAAAACGTCTGTATATTGCAGCACTTGCCGACAGAAACCGCCCTGGCACAACAACTCCGAGAGTAGATAACCGGTGAATACAATGGATGAACGTCCTATTTCCTGAAGCCACGCACCAACATCAGCAGCTCCTCCGGCTGCTCAAACGGCTCCCCACCCAGAACAGTGACGCCCTCCAGCCTGCTGTCCGCGGCAATCTGTTCCAGCAAGCTTTCTGCCGTCCGTTCAATGTTGGGCGCGAAACTCCATGTGCCCGGCATCATACAGCCCCCGCAATGCCTGCTGCAGCCCTGCGTCCATATGGCAAACCGTTCCCCCGGTCCTTCCGCTCTTGTGTGCGGCACAATCCGATACAGGTTCATCAGAAATCCAGCTTTCGTTCAGTCCCTGTTTTCTGCCCGACTGACTCAGGGGGCGTGTACGGACCGCAGGTGAGCCGATCCTCAAGCCGCACGATAAAATGGGGCTTCACACCGACTGCCGCATAAAAATCATCCACATCGAAAAAGCCGCTATGCTCCGTCCGGTACGCAATCGCTTTCTTTGCCGCTACCACAGAAACACCCGGAAGCTCCGATAGCGCAAGTTCAGAGCAGGCATTGATATCCAAAAGCGGAACCTTCTCCTGTATTTCCTCCGATGTTTGCTCCTGCGTTTCTGCCCGCAACTTTGACTGCTCCTCCGGCTTCGGGGCTTCTCCTTCCCGCATCGCCGCCCTGACAACCTTGGTAAAAGAATCCTCCTTCGTTGCCTGCACGTTCTCGATACCCTGATCGCGGTAGTTCCGCATCACGGTTTCCCGAAGCCTCTGTATCTTCTGCTCCTCAAATCTTGCGTTCAATATGATATCCCGGCAAATCAGATATTCCTTTCTGGCACGGAACGACAAAATAATTCCCGCAATATACGCGGAAAAGAAAATAATCATTGCAACATCGTAAGCAGTGCTTTTTACACTTGGCGCCGCCAGCACAAGGACAAACTGCAGAAGGAAAAATACGACACCCGCCAAATACCATTTCTTCTGCTTTGCCTTTATCCCAATGTAGAAAAAGCCAGTCCAGCTCAACACAAAAAAAGGAAAGCAGAATCCACCAGGAATTAAGAGCCTATCCCAAAATAAAAGAATCTGTGGTATAATACCAAAGGGTGATA
>CAJUDU010000046.1 GCA_910584935.1 uncultured Butyricicoccus sp.
CTATTATACCACACCTTCTTGACTTATGAAGGATTAAATCAGTGGTTCCTTAA
This sequence comes from uncultured Butyricicoccus sp., assembly GCA_910584935.1. Classification (GTDB taxonomy): domain Bacteria; phylum Bacillota; class Clostridia; order Oscillospirales; family Butyricicoccaceae; genus Butyricicoccus_B. Next base: position 54 of record CAJUDU010000046.1, read on the forward strand.
CAAAGCCATCAGCAGATATGATGGTGTGAAAGAACCAAAGTCAAAAGCCGGCATTCGGCGCATACCTATCATTCCCGCATTACAAGCGATTTTGCCGGAACTCGATATGGGTGAATTACTGTTCAAAAATTCACGGGGCGGTATCCCTAATTCCCATTGGATTTCGCGGAATTGGAAATCATTCATTGCTGCCATGGCTGAAACAGAAGAACAGCTGATAGGACAAGGCAAATTACCCATCATGCGTGAAGCCCTGCCGCCGCTGGAACCATATGATTTACGCCATACTTTTTGCACTGACCTGGAACGTGCGGGCGTTCCTATCAACGTTGCATCACAGCTTATGGGACACGCTGATATCAAAATTACTGCCAGCATTTACACCCATACGGATGATGCAGTATTCGCGGAAGCTGGCGAAAAACTTAGCCGACTAACTGACATAGTAGATATGCCTGAATCGCCCTATTTGGGCACGAAAACGGGCAAATCAAAGAAGCGTAAAACCGGAACTTAAAACAAATAAAAATGCTGAAAACCAGCGATTTTAACTGATTTTCAGCACTAAAGCTATGGAGCTGTTGAGCCGATTTGAACGGCCGACCTCATCCTTACCAAGGATGTGCTCTACCTACTGAGCTACAACAGCATAAATATGGCGACTCGGAAGGGACTTGAACCCTCGACCTCTGGCGTGACAGGCCAGCGCTCTAACCGACTGAGCTACCGAGCCATATTTGGCAGGGGCAGTAGGGATCGAACCCACGGCACACGGTTTTGGAGACCGTTGCTCTACCAGCTGAGCTATACCCCTATATAAATAAGGTTAAATGGTGGGCCTTCAGGGACTTGAACCCTAGACCGTCCGGTTATGAGCCGGATGCTCTAACCAACTGAGCTAAAGGCCCATAATAAAGCGGGCAGAAATCCCATACAAAAGGCAAAGAAAAAAATTTGCCGCCACTTTATCACAGCAGCGGCAAACCTTACGAAAAAAATTGGCTCCTCAAGTTGGACTCGAACCAACGACCCTGCGGTTAACAGCCGCATGCTCTACCAACTGAGCTATTGAGGAATATAGAAGTGTGCGCAATGTGTTATCTTCCCGGGCCGTCACCAGCCAAGTATTGTCACCGCGAGCGAGCTTAACTACTGTGTTCGGAATGGGAACAGGTGTGCCCTCGCCACCATGATCACGCACTTACTTTCTTTTATAAAAGAAAGTAAGCAAAGAAAATTTCAATTCTGCGCTTACGCGCAGTTCCCTGTACATCTTCTGTATGCACATAGGCAACAGAAAAATTTCAACTCTACGCTCCGCGCAGTTCCCTGTACATCTTCTCCATGCACATAAGCAACAGGAAAATTTCACTTCTGTGCTTACGCACAGTTCCTATTTGGAGTCTATATCCCCAATGCAGGCTACTTACTTCTTTTATCAAAACCGTCTGTCCTGACGGCTTTTTTACTATACCATATGATGCGATAGTTTGTCAAGCGTTTTTTTCATTTTATTTGTACATTTTTAGAATTGTATTTTTCCGCTATGACGATTAAAATAAAATGAGTGCAAAATTCGGAGGAAAGCTGTGTTTTATATCCATGAAAAAATCTTATGAAATCAATATGTGCAGCGGGCCGCTGTTCAGCCAGATACTATTATTTGCATTCCCGCTGATGTGTTCCGGCGTATTGCAGCTGCTCTTCAATGCCGCGGATATTATTGTCGTTGGGCGTTATGCGGGCAGCGATGCAATGGCAGCAGTTGGCGCGACAACATCACTCATTGGTTTGCTGGTCAATTTTTTTATTGGCATCTCTACGGGTGTAAATATTTTAGTAGCACGTTTTTGTGGAGGCGAGGAATTTGATGAAGCCCAACAAACCGTACAAACTTCTGTGCTGATTGCGCTCGCTGGCGGGTTGTTGTTAATGCTGATTGGTATTGGTGCATCCCGTCCATTATTGCAACTGATGGATACACCTGCTGATGTCTTGGATGCAGCGGTTTTATATATGCGGTTATATTTCCTTGGTATGCCCGCGACAATGGTTTTTAACTTTGGCGCTGCTATCCTGCGTGCCATTGGCGATACCCGCCGGCCATTGTATTTTTTAATGTGTTCTGGTGTGATTAATGTATGCTGCAATTTATTTTTTGTGATTGTTTTGAAATTAGGGGTTGCAGGTGTTGCGTTAGCAACCGCAATTGCACAAACCATATCAGCATCTCTTATTTTGTTTTCCCTAACCCATATGGATGGCGTTTGCCATGTGGATCTAAAAAAACTGCATTTTTCCCGGGATAAATTTTTCCGGTTAATGCAAATTGGCTTGCCTGCTGGGCTGCAAAGTGTGATTTTTAATATTTCCAATGTGCTGGTGCAGTCCTCTGTCAATACATTCGGATCAAAAGTCATTGCAGGCAATACTGCTTCTGCCAATATCGAAGGGTTTATTTATACGTCCATGAATTCGCTTTATCAAACCAACTTAAGTTTTACCAGCCAGAACCTTGGCGCACGGCAATACCGCCGGATTGACCGGATTTTGATTTGTTGTGCAGCCAGCGTGCTTGTGGTAGGGTTTGTGCTGGGCAATGGCGCATATCAGTTAGGGCATCAGCTTGTCGGGTTATATTCCAGCGATACAGAAGTGATAGCATATGGGGTGCTGCGGCTTGGCATTATTGCGGCGCCATACTGCCTTTGCGGGCTAATGGAAGTGATTTCCGGCAGCGTCCGTGGGCTGGGCTACTCTGTTTTGCCAATGTTTGTATCTTTAGCAGGCGCGTGCTTTTTCCGGATTTTCTGGATCTTTACCGTATTCCGCTGGCAACATAGTTTATTTGTTTTATATATGTCATATCCCATTTCATGGGTACTGACCATTACCGCGCATTTTATCAGTTATTTTGTGGTACGGCACAAAGTATTCCGTCGTGGAATGCCCGCAAAAACGGAAAAAGCAGGGCAAAGCGTATAATTAGTTAGAAATTGGCGGTTCCGTTTCACACATAAGCAGCCTATCCCTGGCGCATTCTAAGTCATGGGATAGGCATTTTTTATCCCGGAAGGAGGATGTTTATGGCACAGCGTATCGGGCAATATACCTTGCGTTTTGATTGCCCGCCATGTATCCATGGTTATGCTTCTGTGGTCGGGAAAAAGGAAGCAACAGGACCTTTATCAGGCACATTTGATATTGTAAATGAAGATTCCCATTTCGGGCAGAAAAGCTGGGAACTTGCCGAAAGCAAAATGCAGCAGCTTGCGATTGAAACAGCAGTCCATAAAGCTGGCAAAAAAGTGGAGGAAATGCAGTTTATCTTAGCTGGGGATTTACTAAATCAATGTGTGGGATCTTCGCTGGCATCTGTACAGTCTGGTGTGCCGTATTTAGGGTTATATGGCGCGTGTTCCACCATGGCGGAAGGGCTTGCGGTTGGAGCGTGTCTGGTTGATGGCGGCTGCGCCGAACGCCTTGCGGCGGCGGCGTCATCACATTTCTGCTCTGCCGAACGGCAGTATCGTTTTCCACTGGCATATGGCGGGCAGCGCCCGCCGACTGCCCAATGGACAGCAACAGCTTCCGGTGCAGTCATGCTGGGCAAGGAGCAAAGTCATTTGCAGATTACCCATGCAATTTTGGGGCAAATGGTGGATATGGGTGTCAAAGATGCAAATAATATGGGGGCAGCAATGGCACCTGCGGCATATCAAACCTTATCCGCGTTATTTCAGGATACAGGTCATGTCCCTGGCGATTTTGACCGGATTATCACAGGGGATTTGGCAGATGTCGGCGGTGGCTTGCTGGTCGATTTATTTCTGAAAGATGGCGTTGACATCACACCGGTATATTCTGACTGTGGTTCCATGCTATATGGCGATGATCAGGATGTTCATGCGGGCGGTTCCGGCTGTGGATGTTCCGCAGCGGTATTATGCGGCAAACTGCTGAATGATATGCAGGCAGGGCAGTTAAAGCGGCTGGTATTTGCCGGGACAGGTGCTTTGATGAGTCCAACTTCGATTCAGCAGGGGCAGGCAATTGCAGGCATTTGCCATGCGGTAATCATAGAAAGGAAGGATTAAACAAAATGCACTATTTACAGGCATTTATAACAGGTGGTATAATTTGTGCATTGTCACAAATCTTAATTGATAAAACCAAGCTGACGCCAGCGCGGATACTGGTCAGTTATGTGGTGCTTGGGGTAATCCTGACTGGGCTTGGATTATACCAGCCGCTGGTCGACTGGGGCGGCGCAGGCGCGACAGTCCCATTACTAGGGTTTGGTTATTCTTTGGCGAATGGCGTAACCAAAGGCATTGCGGAAAACGGGTTATTAGGTGTATTCACAGGCGGTGTAACTGGCGCGGCAGGCGGCATCGCCGCCGCGATTGTATTTGGCTGTTTATTTGCGTTAATCTGCAAACCGGCGGATAAATCGAACTCGTAGTAAACAGAACGCCTCCCGTTATAGCGGGGGGCGTTTTATTTGAGGGGATTCCGCTTGCTGCGGCAAGCGGCCCGGGGCGCTGCCCCGGGACCCCGCCGCCTTTTGAAAAAGGCGGGCGAAAACTTTATTGACACTTAGCGGTCAGCGCTGCCCATTTATGGTCGACCCATTTTTGGGCTTCTTCAATCATCCATTCATTGCCTTTCTTAAAGCAATGTTTGAAGCGCCCTTGTACTTTCATAAATTCTTCCACAGGAAGTTTTTGTTTTGGTTCATAGGTCAGATGGTATTCGCCTTCCACCACTTCAAACATCGGCCATACGCAGCATTCCACGGCAAGTTTTGTGACTTCCGCGATATCTTCGGAAGGGTACCGCCAGCCACGCGGGCAAGGGGATAATACATTGAGGAATGCGGGGCCAGGGGTATAGATTGCCCGGTGTGCTTTTTCATGCAAATCTTTAAAATTGCCCAGGAAAGTAGACTGGGCGACATAAGGAATGCCATGAGCAACCATAATTTCGGTCAAATCTTTTTTATTTTGGCGTTTGCCGCTGGAAGCGGAACCATATGGTGTTGTGGTGGTATCCGCAAAGCGTGAGGTGGAAGAAGAACGCTGAATACCAGTGTTCATATAGGCTTCGTTGTCATAGCAGACATAGACCATATCATGGCCGCGCTCCATCGCGCCGGAAAGCGACTGAAAGCCGATATCATAGGTACCGCCGTCGCCGCCAAAGGTGATGAACTTAAAAGTATCATCAATTTTGCCGCGGCGTTTCAGGGCATTGTAAGCGGCTTCTACGCCGCCGCAGGTTGCCGCGGCGTTTTCAAAGGCATTATGGATGTAGCTGTCCATCCAGGCGGTATAAGGGTAAAGGAAAGAGGATACTTCCAGACAGCCGGTTGCATTGGTGACAACTGCTTTATCTTCCGGGTTTAGTGCGCGCATGACCGCGCGGACTGTAATCCCTGCGCCGCAGCCTGCACATAAGCGGTGCCCGCCGACAAAGCGTTCCGGTTTGGAAAGCTCCTGTTTGAGATTATATGGCATAATATAGCTCCTCGCTTGTCATAAAGAATTATTCACGCTGCCCAAGATGGCGGTACCGTGCGCCGGTATTGCCAGTGCGGATGATTTCATCCAGGGCATTAAAAATGGTTTCGCAGTCTTGTACGCGGAAATCACGCCCGCCAAGCCCATAAACATAGTTAATGGTTTTGGGGTGGTGGTCGAGGTCATACAAAGCGCCGCGCACTTCCGCGCCGAGTGGGCCGCCTGCGTTTGAGAAAGATTCTGCTTTATCCAAAATGGCAAGGGCTTTCAGGTGTTCAAGGGCAGCGGCAAGTTCCTCCGCCGGGAAGGGGCGGAACACGCGCAGTTTAAGCATCCCTACTTTTTTGCCTTGTGCGCGCAGTTTATCGACAGTAGCGCGGGCTGTGCCAGCTGAAGAGCCAATCAGCAGCACTGCCGATTCAGCATCTTCAAGCTGATAAGTTTCAAAGAAACCATAACTGCGCCCAGTCATTTCGCCGAATTTTTTGCCAACGGCAAGAATTACTTCTTTGGCATTTTTCATGGCTTCCACCTGTCCCATTTTGGCGTCCATGTAATAAGGGGATACGCCATAGGGGCCAACGGCAAGTGGGTTGTCATGTTTGAGTAAATAATGTTCAGGTTCGTAGGTGCCGACAAAATTTTTCACGTCAGCGTCATCACATAATTCTATATTTTCGACCGCATGGGAGGTAATAAAGCCATCCTGGCAAACCATAACCGGCAAACGTACCGCCGGATTTTCACCGATTGGCATAGCTTGTAAGTAATTATCATAGGCTTCCTGATTATTTTCGGCATAGATTTGAATCCAGCCGGCATCCCGTGCGCCCATGGAGTCGGAATGGTCATTGTTAATGTTAATAGGGCCAGACAGTGCGCGGTTAACGCAGGCAAGTGTCACTGGCAGGCGGGAAGAAGACGCGACATAAAGCAGTTCCCACATCAGCGCAAGCCCACAGGAAGAAGTTGCGGTGACAGCGCGTGCGCCAGCGGCTTCCGCGCCAATACAGGTTGACATAGAAGAATGTTCGGATTCCACTGTGACATATTCAGTATTGACCTCGCCATTTGCGACATATTGGGCAAAATATTGCGGAATTTCAGTGGATGGGGTGATCGGGAATGCCCCCATGACATCTGGGTCAATTTGTTTCATGGCATAAGCCACGGCTTCATTGCCGGAAAGGCGATCTCGTTTAGCCATCTGTGTGCTCCTCCTTATGGAATGTAATCGCCTGGAATGGGCAGACTTTTGCACAAATGCCGCAGCCCTTGCAATGGTCAAAATCAAAATCAAGGCGTTTGCCATCCGTCACCGGGATGGATGAATCCGGACAATATGGTACGCAAAGCAAACATTGTTTGCATCTGGATTCCTCCCAGGTTGGGGTTTGGGTGCGCCATTCTCCGGTAATGGTCAGGCGGGCAGTGCCCGGCTCATAGATTTCACAACCGGGCGTCAGTTCATACCATTTGGATTGTTCATTGATATTTGCTGCTTTTTTCATCCGATTTGCACCTCGCGCATGGATTTCGCCAGTGCATTCATATTGCCTTCAATGACTTGGGGTTTGGTAGAAAATTTATGCTGGAAAGAGGCTTTCATATCGCTGACAAAACGGTTTGGCTCCACAACACCAGAAACCTTGACCGCAGCGGCAAGCATTGGGGTATTGGGGAAGTTTTTGCCGAGGGTTTCCTCAGAAATGCGGCGTGCGTCAATGGTGCAGACCTTGCCGGAATAACCATTCAGCATGGGGCGGATTTCTTCCGGCGTTTTTTCGGTGTTGATGATAATTGCGCCTTCATTTGACAGCCCAGCGGTGACATTGACCGATTCAAGCAAGGTTTCATCGACAACAACAACATAGTCTGGGTTGTAAATATTGGAATGTACGGTGCAGCGTTCATCAGAAATGCGATTATACGCGGTAATCGGTGCGCCCATACGTTCGGGGCCATATTCCGGGAAGCCCTGGACATATTTGCCTGATGAGAAAGCAGCGTCTGCAAGCAATAAGCAAGCTGTTTTAGCGCCCTGACCGCCGCGCCCGTGCCAACGGATTTCAACTGGTTTTTTCATGGTATTTTCCTCCTATCATCTTGTGAAAAGTATTTCGTGACAAAATATAAAAAAGCAGCCGTCCGTAAAAGGACAGCTGCTGAAAAAGCGCTGTAAACCACCTGTTACCGTACCATCATACGTTCTCCCAAAATAACGGCAGGAGAAAACCGGCAAAGCCTACTTACCCAGAGTAAAAAAAGGGGGTTCGGTGTGCAGCTCAGGAGTGATTTTCAGCATCGTGCGACTTGCACCGGGCTTGCACTGTCCCCGGCTCGCTGTGGCTTTTGCTGCGTGCGTACTCTCTCCGTCAAAGCCTTTATTTGTTTCATTGACTAATAGTATAAACCGTTTCCCAGTTTGTTGCAATCGTGAAAAATTACAAAATCCAAGATGAAATTCCGTCAGGTATGCACAGAAGTCCACCTGATATGGAAAAATAAAAATTTGTCCACGAAGATTATGCCATTTTCTTTGGGCTGCCATTGTCAAACGGCACATCATAATGGTGCAGCAACAGCCAGCCCGCATCAAATTCAGCGGCATACTGCCCGGCAAGGTGCGCCGCGATATCCATTGCGTGTTCCATCAGTTCGGGCACAGATTCCGTACGTTCGATTTCCGGCTGCCATAGATTATGCCATGCGGCGTGTTCCAGGTTCAGGCAGTTCCATTCCGGCGGGTCGATTTTCATATGGCTGGTCAGCAATGCGCCGCGCCCGGCAAGCCCTTCCAGCCGCTGCAAACCATGGTAGATGGAAACATTTTCGCTGTAAAGGAAGTTTTCCACGGTCAGCATTTCACGGAATGCGGCGCGCAAATCAGCAGTATCCACGCGCAGACCATAGACTGTACCAAGCAGGTAGTGCAGCAGCACAGCCTGCACCGCAATTTCCGCATCTGATGCGGTATAATATTTGCCGGGACTAAAATCGGTAACTGGCGCATGGTATTCCTGCTCATACAGGGCATAATCAATATCGCTTTCAATCTGGCAATGGACTGCGGAGGGGTTTAGTTTGGGATCAGCTTCCAAACATTCATGCTGGCGGCAATAGACATAGGGATGCAATGTGCTGTCCAATGCGTAATGACACAAAAAGCCATAGAAATAGGCTTCTGCAATGGCACGGTTATCCCCTGTCATGCGGTTCACCGCGCGGGCAAACGCAAAAAACAGTTCATCGGTGCATTTTGAGTGCATTTGGTTGCCATATTTGTGCAGCGGACTGCCAAAAGCCAACTTACGATAAAAAAGCGGATCGGGACCTTGAAGCCCCCAATTAAAAGCAGCCGGACGCCGTACAGCGGCAAGCTGCACAACTGCGGGGAATTTATCCTGTACGAGTTCACCAAACAGGTAATGTGATACAAAGTCTGCCATAACAAAACCATCCTCTCCAAATGCGTTATCTCATATTATACAACTTTTTGGCGGATTCGGGAAGGGAAAATCGAAAATTCACAAGATTTTCATAAAAAAACCTTCCCGCACAAACCCCTTCCCGCACAAAGCAAGGAAGGGGTTGAGATGGGTTAGTCAATTTTCGGCAGACTGCGCAGTGCTTCTTCGGGCACGTGGACAGGTCCACAGCCAGCGCATTTAGAACAGTCATGCATACACGCCATAGGGTCGTTGGGATCTTCTTCGCGGCAGGCTTCCAAAATGCCAGGGTCACCTTGTTTTTCGCCGACAATGAATTTTGCGGCGGCTTCTTCTGCCGTACCCGTGACGCCAGGCACCAGCACAATGCCAAGCATTTCCAGCGCATTGCGCAGGGCAATGCCCAGCGCATTGCAGATGAATACATCTGCCTGCGCCATGCTCATAAATGTCAGCATGGCGGTAGGGCTGCTGCCAGGGGCGACAGCAAGTTCCTTTGCGCAGGGTGTGCCATTTTCCACGGTAATCAGCAGATATTCCGGACAGCCAGCGGCATCAGCAACCATGCCATCCTGGCAGGCAATTGCAATTTTCATAGGGTTTTCCTCTACTTTCACAGCATATCTTCCAGCACACGCATTGCGCCATGTAATGCTTCCGGCAGCTTAACATCTTCGATATCGCCGCGGTCAACTGCGGCGGCAAGGTTCGGGTCAAGCGGCAGCCGGGCAAGCACAGGCAAGCCATATTCGGCGGCAACCGCATCCAGCTTGCTTTTGCCAAAGACTTCGATTTGCTTGCCGCAGTCCGGGCAGACAAGATAGCTGTAATTTTCGATGATGCCAACAATCGGGATATTCATCATTTTTGCCATTTTCACCGCTTTGCCCACAATCATAGACACCAAATCCTGTGGGGAGGTGAGGACAATAATGCCGTCAACTGGCAGCGACTGGAACACCGTCAGCGGAACGTCACCCGTACCAGGCGGCATATCGACAAACATAAAATCGACATCTTTCCAAATGACATCTGCCCAAAACTGTTTCACTGTTTCCGCAATGATGGGGCCGCGGTAAATCACCGGGTCATCGGTATGGTCAAGGACAAAGTTAATGGAAACCATATCAATGCCAGTTTCAGAAGTTTTAGGGAAAATGCCTTCTTCACAGCCTTCCAGCTTGCCGCTAACGCCAAAGGCTTTTGGGATGGATGGACCAGTGATATCCGCATCCAAAATTGCGGTATGATACCCTTTGCGGCACATGGCAACCGCAAGCATTGATGTTGCAAGGCTTTTGCCAACGCCGCCCTTGCCGGAAATCACGCCAATGACTTTTTTTATGCTGGATAAATTATTTGGTTTAACAAGCAGGCTTTCGGGTTCGCCGCAGCCGGCTTGACAGGAATCGCAGTTATGTGAGCAACCCATAAATTTTCACAGCTCCTTTTTATTTAATATCGTTGGCTTTAGTATATCGCATTTCAGGCGGTTTATCAAGGGAATTGTACAAAGCGGCGCCCCTGGCGGCCTGCGGCAGCCAGGGGCGGCATAATGCTCAAAGGGCATATTATTGCGGGGTTTCATCCGGCAAAGCGGATTCAGCGGGCGGTTTGATGGGTGTGCCAAGATAAGAAGGCATTTCCAAGCCCGCTTGTTTAAATAAATCCTGCATTGGCGGGATGGCTTGCATCAACCCAGATACAAAACCGGCTGTAGAGGATTTGCCCTCTTGTGTGCCATGATCCCAAACGGTGACTTTATCAATTTTGAGGTTGCTGATGGCATCCACTTGAATGCGGGTGAGTTCTTCCAGCTTATCCGCAATCATAAGCTGCACAGCAGCTTGTGGGTCGCCAGCGGCGGCGCTGACCAGCGCCTGGATGCCTTTTGCCTGTTGTTCCAGGATTTCACGTGCGCCGCGCGCTTCGGCTTCCATGCGGGCATAAATCGCGTCGGCTTCGCCGCGCGCCTTACGGCGTGTGACCTCGGCTTCCGCCTCGGCAGCGATTTCTGCCTGCTGTTTATTAATTTCAGCTTTTACGATAATATCCGCCTGTTGGGTTGCTTTTTCGAGTTCGGCACGGGTTTGCTCTGCCTGTTGCTGGGCAATATAGGCTTCCTGTTTTGCTTTTGCTGCCTGTACGGCTTCGGCTGCGGTTGCCTGCCGCAAGGCTTCGGCTTCCTTTTCACGGCGGCGGGCTTCGGATTGGGCAACTTCAATTTTTGCGCTGTTTTCGCCATCAATGGCGGATGCGTTTGCTGCCGCGACTTGTATGCGCTGATCTCGCTGGGCATTTGCCTGACCAATTTCACCGTCACGGTTTTTCTCCGCAACCGATTTTTTCGCGTCATTGATTGCTTTTGCGGCGGCCTCCTTGCCAAGCGCGTCAATATAGCCGGATTCATCATTGATATCCGTAACATTGACGTTAATCAGCCGCAGACCGATTTTTTTGAGTTCGATTTCAACATTGTTAGATACCGCGACAAGGAATTTATCCCGGTCGGTATTGATTTCCTCGATATCCATTGTGGCAATGACCAAACGGAGCTGACCGAAAATAATATCTTTTGCAAGTTCCTGGATTTCACTGAGTTTCAGCCCAAGCAGGCGTTCCGCGGCATTTTGCATCACGCCGGGTTCGGTAGAAATGCCCACGGTGAACCGTGATGGCACATCAATGCGGATATTCTGTTTGCTGAGCGCATTTTTCAGGTCAACGCTGATGGAAATTGGGGTTAAATCAAGGTATTGGTATGACTGGATGACCGGCACGATAAATGCCGCGCCGCCATGGATACATTTTGCAGTACGAGTCTGACCATTTTTATCCGACCCGACCTTACCATAAATGACAAGGATTTTATCTGCGGGGCATTTGCGATAACGCGACAAAATGGCAATCAACGCGGCAAACAGCACCACCACAATGATGCAGATCGAAATAAGAAGCTGGAATGGCATAGTTTTCCTCCTTTTCTGTGACACATGATGCGAATCGTTTATTTTCTGCAAGAGGGCACTTATTTATGTTTCTTCCCGTTCCACAATGAGCATATCCCCCCGTAAATCAACAATACGTACACTGGTACCGGTTGGAATCGCGTCACCTTCCGTAATAGCGCTGCATTCCCGCAACTGCCCCTGTACCTGCACCATCACCTTGCCGGGGCTTACGCCCTTGGCAGCAATTGGCAGATAGACCCGCCCATTTTCACCGATGGCATTTTTCAGGCTGATGGTACCATTTTCCGCGAGTTTTGACGAAGCCTGCACCAGTTTTGCCACCAAAAACATCGCAATTCCGCCCAGCACCAAACCAAACAGCAAGCTGAATAATGGTTCTGTGCCCGCGTGGATGGATGCAATGGATGACCAAGAAAACACCGTTAAAAATGCGACAATGGTTTGCAGCGTCAGCAGGCGCATAGCTGTAGCATCGCCAGGACTGCTGCCATCTGTATAATGCTGCATATCCATTTGGTCGGGCAGATCAAAATCTAAATTGACATCCGCACCATCCGGCACATCCAGGTCAAGCCCGGAGGTATCGCTGTAATTGACGCCTTCCCCACTGTCACTGCCAAGCATACTCATCAGCGTTTGGATCACAAGCAGCAAGGTGGACGGCACCGCCATGCAGTAAAGCACCCGCAGGATATCGCTGAGGCTTTCCCACCATACTATCATCTGTTCCATATGACAGCCCCCTTTCCGGTTCATTCGCCTTAAAAAGTAAATTTAATTTACACACATTATACGCCAGCGTTAAGATTTTGTCAATTACAATCGCGTTACATCTAAAAAAATAATTTCCCTCTTGCTATTTGCACAATGGTCAGGTATACTTTTAGTAAATTATACTTACATCAGAAGGGATGGTTATCATGCCAGCATCTGGGTTGGGGAAAAAATTAAAAGAAGCGCGCCTTGCCAAAAAAATGACGCAAGCCGAAGTTGTTGGCAATTTTATCACCCGCAATATGCTCAGCCAGATTGAAAGCGGCGCAGCTATGCCGTCGGTGAAAACTTTATCTTATTTGGCTGGCGTGCTGGATATCCCGTTGTCCGAACTAATGGGCGACAGCGACGGGCATGACGGAGCGCCAGACAGTTTTCAAATCCTCCAGGAGGCAAAAAAGCGCCTGTATGCCGCTGATTATGCTGGTGTTCTTATTTTATGCGAAACCATGCCAGATATTATCCAAGATGAATTATCCGCGCTTGGGGCACGCGCCTGCCTTGGGCTGGCGCACGCGATGATTGAAAAAGATGCGTTAGCAGATATCACCCGCCTGATGCGGCAGGCAATCCAATATGCCAGCCAGGGGCTGTATGCCAATGAAGCGCTTGCCGCGGAATGCGCGCTGCTGCTCAACCAGCAAGCCACCCGGCTTGGGCAATATTACCTATCGCTGGCTGCGCCAGGGCTGCCGGACACACAAAAAACAGCAGCCCCGGCAGATCAGCCGGAAGCTGCTGAATGAAATTGGAAAAGGAGCTGCAAGTTTAATTTTCAGTTTGCGGCAGCATTAACTGGTTTTTCCGCTTTGCTGTTCATCACAACTTTCAGCAGGATTGGCGTAATGAGGGTTGTGACAATAACCACAAGCACAATCGCAGGAAACATATGGGCATCCACCAGACCAACAGCGGCACCTTTCTGCGCAACAATCAGCGCAACTTCACCACGTGATACCATACCTACCCCAATGGATAAGGCTTCATGCCCATCAAAGCCGCAGGCACGTGCGCCCAGCCCGCAGCCCACGACTTTGCTGAGTACAGCAATCACAAGCAGTGCAAATGAGAAAAGTAAGATTTCAGCATTCATGCCATCCAGCACGGTTTTAATGCCGATAGAAGCAAAGAAAATCGGAGAAAAGAACATATAGTTCATCATATTGATTTTTTTCACGACATACTCGCGCAAATCCATGATATTACATAAGATAAGCCCGGCAAAATAAGCGCCAGTAATATCGGCAATGCCAAAATAGCGTTCAGAGATATAAGCAAGGATGAAACAAAACGCAATGGATAAAATCGCAAGGCGGCGGTGGTGCGCCCAAATGACATCCATCCGCTGAAAAGCGTGATAAAAAACCAGCGCAACCACAGCAATAAAGACAAAAAACAAACCAATCCGCGCAAAAACCATCAGCGGCACAACTGTAGAATCAGCAAACCCACTGATAACGGTTAAAATAATAATGCCAAGGATATCATCAATCACCGCGGCGCCTAAAATCGCAATACCGACCCTGCCTTTGAGTTTGCCCATTTCGCGCAGGGTTTCCACCGTGATGGAAACTGAAGTCGCGGTCAGCACAACGCCGGTAAACAATGCTTTAAGAAAATCCAAAGCATCTGTGGTATCATGGAAAAACAGTTCATAGCAAATGGTACCACCAATCAGCGGCACAATAACGCCGATTAGTGCAATGACAAAAGAAGCAACACCAGTTTTTTTGAGTTCGCTTAAATCGGTATCCAACCCAGCCAGGAACATTAGCATAATGACGCCGATTTCCGATGTTTTCAGCAGGAAATCGGTTTCACTGACAGCATTCAGCACCGAAGGCCCCAACAAAATGCCTGCCAGCAGTGCGCCGACAACCTGTGGCATATGGATGCGTTCTGAAATCAGCCCAAGCAGTTTGGTGGACAACAAAATAATTGCAATAATCAACAGGAAATCATAGGATTCCATTTTGATTCACACTCCCTTTGCAGAAAAGGGGGCAAAAGGATGCCCCTATTTTTTTTATCAGCACAAGTATAGCACGATTTATACCAGGTGGCTGTTAAGATGTCGTTAAAAATTCTAGCCAAGCTGTGGGCATTTTTTTATTATACCTCTTGCCTCGTGGGAAATGTTATAATAAAATGGGGAATTGAGAAAGGGGTATTTTCCATGATAAACCTTACAGCAAAAATAACCCATTGGGTTTCTGTGAACTGCCTGAAAACGGCAGCTATTTTATGCGCCGCTACCGCGGCAAACGCAATCTTGTTGCAGTGTTTCCAAATGACCAGCAGCGCGACAGAATTATATACATTGGGCGTTTTACTAGTGTCGCTAAACACGGCTGGCTATTTATGGGGTATTATTGCGGCTGTAGCAAGCGTGCTATGCGTCAATTACTTTTTTACTTATCCGCCATTCCATCTGAATTTTACCATTGAAGGCTATCCAGTCACGTTTTTAATTATGCTGACGGTTGCCATCACCACAAGCGCCTTGGGCGGGCGGGTCAAAAAACAACGGGAACTCGCCCGTGAACGCACCCGCTTGACCGAAGAACGCCAGCGTATTTTGATTGAAACCGAAAAAGAAAAAATGCGGGGCAATTTACTGCGGGCGATTTCACATGACCTGCGCACGCCGCTGACTGGTATTTTAGGCGCATCAGGCGCCCTGCTGGATAATGATGAACTGATAGACCCGGCAAGCCGCCAGGAGCTGCTTACCGGCATTCATGAAGATGCCGAATGGCTGCTGCGTATGGTGGAAAATATTTTATCCATCACCCGGATTTCCGGCGGGGCATTGTCACTGAAAAAAGTATGTGAACCACTTGACGAAGTCTTTTCACAGGTTGCTGCCAAATCGCGCAAACGGTTCCCACAGATTGAATTATCCATACAAATACCGGATGAAGTTGCACTTGTGCCCATGGATGAAATGTTGATTGTGCAGGTACTGATAAACCTGATTGACAATGCCATACTGCATGGGGGCGGCAATGCTGTAGCGCTTTCTGCGGAAACGGAAAATGATATCGTGCGAATTATCGTGCGCGACTATGGGCAAGGCATCCCGCCAGAGGATTTGCCAACTTTATTTGATGAGTTTGGTTCACGGGATAAAGAATCCAGCGATGCAACCCGTGGGCTTGGGATTGGGTTATCCATATGCCGCACAATTGTAGAGGGGCATGGCGGGCATATTTTTGCCCGCAACCTGCCAGATGGTGGGGCTTCTATCAGTTTCACATTGCCGACAAAGGAGGCTGCATCTTATGCCGAATCCTGAAAAAATATTAGTGGTAGAGGATGAAACCACAATTTTACGGGTTTTAGAAACCATTTTAACCGCCAATGGATATCAGGTATTATCCGCGTGCAATGGCACGCAGGCGCTTTCCATGGCAAGTTCCCATTGCCCGGATTTAATCCTGCTTGACCTTGGCTTGCCCAATATAGATGGGACAGAAGTTATCAAGCATTTACGGGAATGGTCAGGGGTACCGATTTTGGTGGTATCCGCACGTGACCAGGAAGAAGAAAAAGTGCGGGCATTTGATTTAGGGGCAGATGATTATATTACCAAACCATTTGGTACCAGTGAATTGCTGGCACGCATTCGAGCAGCCCGCCGCCATGCGAACCAATTGGCAGCCGAACGGGCTTTGGTATCGCCATCTTATGAATTTCAAGATTTCCGCATTGATTTTGAGCGGCGAGTCGTTACAGTTGGTGGACGCGAAATCCATTTGACGCAAAATGAATATAAAATTGTAGAACGATTAGCGCGCCAACCAGGACGAGTATTGACATATGCAACCCTTTTGCATGATATTTGGGGGCCATATAAAGGGGAAGACAATCAAATCCTGCGTGTCAACATGGCAAATATCCGGCGCAAATTAGAAAAGAATCCCGCAGAACCGCACTATATCTTAACAGAAAATGGTGTAGGTTACCGCATGGCAGATGGGGATTGACATAGGGTTATTGTTTTGCAAATGAATACGGCGCGGTCGCGCCTGTTGGTCCGGTTGGGCCTGTTGCGCCTGGGGTTCCGGCTGCGCCAGTCGCACCCGTTGGTCCTGTCGGGCCTGTTGCGCCCGGAGTTCCTGCTGCGCCAGTCGCACCTGTTGGTCCTGTCGGACCGGTTGCGCCGGGGGTTCCGGCTGCACCTGTTGGTCCTGTCGGACCTGTTGGACCGGGAGTTCCGGCTGCGCCGGTCGCACCCGTTGGCCCTGTCGGACCTGTTGCGCCGGGGGTTCCGGCTGCGCCGGTCGCACCCGTTGGCCCTGTCGGACCTGTTGCGCCGGGGGTTCCGGCTGCGCCGGTCGCACCCGTTGGCCCTGTCGGGCCTGTTGCGCCGGGGGTTCCGGCTGCACCGGTCGCACCTGTTGGCCCTGTCGGGCCGGTTGCGCCCGGGGTTCCTGCTGCGCCGGTCGCACCTGTTGGTCCTG
The DNA here is from genome assembly GCA_910584935.1 of uncultured Butyricicoccus sp. Classification (GTDB taxonomy): domain Bacteria; phylum Bacillota; class Clostridia; order Oscillospirales; family Butyricicoccaceae; genus Butyricicoccus_B. Next base: position 17,237 of record CAJUDU010000046.1, read on the forward strand.
TCGGACCTGTTGGGCCGGGAGTTCCGGCTGCGCCAGTCGCACCCGTTGGCCCTGTCGGACCCGTTGGACCGACTGCGCCTGTCGGGCCCATTACGGTTAGCAAGGTGTAATCCGGGGAAGTGCCCGGCACACCCGTTGGGTTATCCCGGTTCACCTGATACAAAGCGCCATCATGCGAAACAACTGTGCCTAATGGGTAATTTACCCCTGGTACAAATGGCTGTACAGCTTCTATCCCTGCGCCTGCAGGGCCGGTCGGGCCAGTCGGGCCGGCTCTGCCTGGACATCCCGACATCCCATCGCGCCCCCTTGGGCCGCGTGGACCAGTTGGGCCTGTTGGTCCAACCATGCCGCCCCCTGGTCCCGGTCCGGGACCAGGACCAGGGCCGCAAGGATTAAACGGCGGGCAGCCAGAACCGCCAAACATACCGCCATAATTGAACGGATTCTCCATCGAAAAACCTCCTTCTTCTGGATATCCCCCCTGCCCATATGGGCAGGAAGGCTATTTCATACTATGTGCAATATCCGCAGAAGGTGATTTTGCCATCTCCCGTTCTATCATCGCCATATTTTCTTTGAGCCGTTCATCCTGCGGGGCAAGCATAACCGCCTGTTTGATATCATCAAATGCTTGCTGCATCCGCCCTGTATAATAATATCCAAGCGACCGCAAATCCCAAGGCAGACTGCCCCATGCGTTGCTTTCACAGATATATGTCCGAGGACGCTCTGTAATAGATAATGCCTTATTTAACATATAAATCATGCCATCCCATGCCTTTTGATGATAAAGCAACATGGCAAAATCAATATAAGGTTCCCGCACATGAGGCGCTTCCGCAATGGCACGCCAAAACCATCGTTCCGCGCTTGCTAAATCTCCTTTTTGCTGATATGCTTTTGCAATATATCGCATGGATGCACAGCGTTCATCTGCCCAAGTTGCATTTGGCATGGCAAGATGCTGCTGCATGACTGCAATACAATGATCCCATTGCCCATAAAAAAAATATTCTCGCCCTAAATAATGCCGATTCCGGTCATCTTCCGGCGATTCCTGTACAGATAATTCCAATAACTCAAGATATTGTCCGCGGGATTTTTGATCATCCGCATGATGGTCAAGCTGGATGCCTTCCACTGTAATTTTATGCTGCGGGGTTTCCGGATCTATCCAGGTGAGCACTTCATGAACAGGATGCGTCCACTGAAATCCATGCCTTGCATGGATTTTTTCAATCCAAAATACATAACCTTCCGAGCCATCCGGGTTAAAGTTCCAGGTATACCGGTAACTTGCCTGGGTCGTACCTGGTTGCCATGCGGCTTCTAATTTTGCGCGCCAACCCGGTTGAAAAACCTCATCCAAATCGGTACAAACACAAATATCTGCATCATCTGGCACAAGTGCCAGCGATTGGTTTCGCGCAGCATCAAACCGCCAAGGTGCAATTGTTTGCTGTACCACCACCGCACCAGCCTGCCGCAGTTTTTCCACAGTATCATCTTCCGAACCTGTATCAAGCACAATCACAGCATCCGCTTCTGTCATAGAATCCATCCACCGGCGCACAAATTTGCTTTCGTTTTTACAAATCGCATAAACACATATTTTCATGCACAAGCCTCCTCCACGAGATAAGGAAAGGGGCAGCGCCTCTGAAAAAACGCCGCCCCTTGCGGTAATGGTTATTCGTTTAACAGCCCAGCAGTCCGCAGGTTAGCAAGCAACTGATTAAACTGTGTTACGATGGTATCTTCTGTTGCATCTGCCACAGCAGCAGCAGGTGTTACTTCACCCGCAGGGCCTGTCGGCCCGGTGGGACCTGTTGCGCCTGCCGCGCCTGCTTCACCCGCAGGGCCTGTCGGTCCGGTGGGACCTGTTGCGCCTGCCGCGCCTGCTTCACCCGCAGGGCCTGTCGGCCCGGTGGGACCTGTTGCGCCTGCCGCGCCTGCTTCACCCGCAGGGCCTGTCGGTC
>CAJUDU010000047.1 GCA_910584935.1 uncultured Butyricicoccus sp.
GCGGATTCGGGACTTTCACCCGTTAGAACGTGCGCTCGCCGGGCGCACTAAAAATGCGCCGGCGGGCTGTTAATCAGCCTGCCGGCGCTTATTTTTTGATTTAATGCAGGAATTTGCTCAGCACTTCCATAAACGCATTCATATCAAGCGGTTTGGATAAATGCGCATTCATGCCATTTTTCAGCGCTGCTTCTTTATCTTCTTCCAGTGCATTGGCTGTCATCGCGATAATCGGCAAATTTTTGACATCTTTCCGAGGCAGGTTCCGAATTGTCCGGGTTGCCTCATAGCCATTCATGATGGGCATTTGTACATCCATCAGGATTGCGTCATAATAATTTTCTTCTACGTTTTCCATCATCACAACAGCATCTGTGCCATCCGGCGCGGTTTCCACAAGGAACCCGACTTCTGTCAATATCACTTCCGCAATCTCACGGTTTAGCGCAATATCCTCTACCAGCAAAATACGTTTGCCGCTGAAATCCGCCGCTGTCCAAGCAGGCGCTTCGTCTTTTTTGTCCAACAGATTATTGGCAGCCAGCAGCACGGCTTTCAAATCGGACATAAACAGCGGCTTTGCACAAAATGCTGTAACACCTGCTTCTTTTGCCTCCTGTTCGATATCTGACCAGTCATATGCAGTCAGGATGATAATCGGCGCATCCCCTCCAACAACGTTACGTATTTTCTTGGCCGTTTCCTCGCCGCTCATCTCTGGCATCTGCCAATCGATGACATATATATGGTAGGAATCTCCTTCTTCATGCGCCATTTTTGCGCGGTAGACAGCTTCCCGCCCAGATGTTGTCCATTCCGCCCGCATCCCCAAATGCTGGAGCATTTTGCTGACGCTGTTGCAAACATTCAGGTCATCATCGACAACCATTGCGCGCTGCCCTGACAGTTCTTTTAGCTGTTCGGAATCCTTCTGGTTATCCTGGAGTTTCAAGGTGAGTTCTACCGTAAAGGTGCTGCCCAAACCGGGTTCACTTTCCACGCTGATGGTGCCATTCATCATTTCAACGATGTTTTTGGTAATTGTCATGCCCAGCCCCGTACCTTGTATGCCCGAACGAGTCGCGCTGGCTTCCCGCTCGAACGGCTCGAAAATATGCTTGACAAACTCTTTGGACATCCCAATGCCATTGTCCTGGATGATAAAAGCATAATCCCCATAATCATGGCGAAAAGTTGCTTTTTGCATAATCTGAAAAGAAATTGTGCCGCCTGCTGGTGTATATTTGACCGCATTGCTCAGCAGGTTGATAAACACCTGGTTTAACTTGAGGGCATCGGCAATCACTTCTTCATTTGTCACCTCAAACGTATCAATAAAAAGTTCAAGCTGTTTGGCTTTGACCTGCGGCTGGATGATATCCACAAGGTTATGCATCAGTTCGGAAATATTGCATTCCTGCTCTTTAATCTGCACTTTGCCGCTTTCAATCCGGCTCATATCCAGGATATCATTAATCAGGCTCAGCAAATGGTTGCTGGAGGATAAAACCTTCTGCAAACAGTCGCGCACCTGCGTCTTGTTATCAATATGGCTGATTGCAATGGTGGTGAACCCGATGATTGCATTCATCGGTGTGCGGATATCATGCGACATATTGGATAAAAATGTGGTTTTGGCTTGGTTGGCGTGCTGCGCCTGCATCAGGGCATCCTGTAAGGTCTGGGTCTGTTCACGCTGGCGCTGCACTTGTTCGGTGATTTCCTTGGATACCACCATCACCATAACATCGCCTGTGCTGTAATCCGGCGTCATAATAAACGATTGCCGGACACACATCGGTGTGTTTTCAGAAGCCTTGCTCCAAAAATCAACATCAATTTCAGCTTCGCCCTGTTCAAAACACTTGCTTAAATATGCAACATTCACCTTTTCCGTATATTCTTCCATGGATTCCGGCAGAACGAACTGCTTCCATTTTTCAAAGTATTCGGATGCCTTGCATGGCGCCTGCAAACCAGCCATTTCCAGCAACGATTCCGCACGCCCATCCATAAGCCGTGTGATATCATGTTCTACGTGATCCTGTGTGAGGTTAAATTCAAACGTACAGAACGAATTTGCTGTAATCGCAATGCGATACTGCCGTTCTTTGCGATCCATCAAATCCATTTGCTTGCGGTTCTGGAACTCACGCTGTTTCATCTCTGTGATATTCTGCCGCACATACAGGATACGGGTGACCTGCCCATTTTCCCGCCGGAGGCATACGGCAATCAAATGCTCCCAATCTTCTTTCCCATTTCGCAGCACATGGCACTCATAAGTAAATGTATCTTGATCCGCAAGGATCTTTCGAATATTGTCAGCCGAGAACGTTTGCCGGAATTCTTCTTTTTCGCTTTCCCCGATGATATCCTGCGCATGAACCTGCATGATATCATCATAGGCGCCTTCCATTGCCAAGCTGCTGTTCAGCGGCCGTATCCCTGCCATATACGAATATGTATTGTTTTCCAAATCCACTGTCAGATAGCGGGAAGAAAAAAGGGTATTTAATCCGCCCAGCACATAACCGAACTGCGTATTCTGCTTTTCAAGTGTTTTTCTCTTTCTCCAGTTGCGGAACAACAGGACAAACATATATACGACAAACAAGCAGATCAAAATCACCTGCAAAACCATACCGGTATGGTTTGCTTCCCGCAGCATCGCCTGTGTTACTTTCTTAGGGAATGCCTGCACAAGTATGTATTCGCTGTTCGGGATATGGAACACACATAAATTATCCGTTAAACTGCCTGGCGCACAGATATAGCCTGCACTCCCTGTGTCTTTTTTAATCATCTCCCAAATATGGCCGGCTGTTTCAGCGTCAATATTGCCGGATTGCAGCAACGCATCGGGCAGCGGCTGGTCAAAACTTTCATTGCTCGAACTGGCAATCACTTTCCCATCCTGCGCGCACAGGAACGCATCCACTGGTTCGCCAAAATAATCGACGGTCAGCATATCCCGCAGATAATCTTCCGCAAAATACAGCCCCAACAGCATCCCAATCACTTTATCATCGTTTTGCCGAATTGGGGAATAAAAAACGGTCATCGTCTGCCCAGTCATCCTGGACTTGAGCACTTCCATACCACTTTCGCCCTGCATCCCTTTGATAAAATAATCCCGGTCACTGCTGTCACTCGTTCTGCCATCGGACGCCAAATTCAGCCCATCCGCATTGGTGAACCGAATCGCGTTAAAAGAAGCGTGTTCTTCCATCCCTTTCAGCAGCTCTGCTGTAATTTGTGCCTGTGTCTGGTTGGTACCCAGCAAATAGGCATAGTTACGCATTCTCAATAACGCATTGCCAAACTCGCTTTCAATCCGCTGAGCAGTCTGCCTGGCGGAATCCATTGCATAATTTAGGTTTTGGTTTTCAATCCGCTGGCTATTTGCTGTGGCATACCATTGGAACAGCAAATAGATTGCTGCCAACAGGATGCAGGCGTATAATATATTTTTCCAGCTTTTCTTTGTTGCACGCATAGAAATCTCCTTCTATTCTCCTGCTTTTCATTTTGCCGCCAACTGATTTTGTGTGTGATACTTTTATTATATCAGAAAACAAAAAAAGCGCAATATGTGCAGTTTGCGGAAATGTACAGTAACAGGAAATCCGCGTTTTTTTGTTTGGCAACATAAAAAAACAGCAAGCGGAATAAATGCTTGCTGTTTTCCTTGGTTTATGCCGCAGGGCTGGGCAATGGCTCCCCAAAAATCGCATGGCAGTCCGCAATCGCCTGCTGTAATTTGGCTTCCAGCTTTGCGGAGGCATCGGCTGGCGGCTCGCTGGCATCCAATAGCTGAAAGCGCGTTGCCGCGCCGCTTTCCCTGTCCAGCATCAGCATTGGCGCATAATCATAGCCTGTGATGGTGGTTTTGCCTGTTGCCGGGTCTTTCATCAGGCTTAATGTCAAAACCGCTGTGGTGTCGGTATAACGGTCATTCTGCGCGGAAATAAAGTTGCCAAGTGAAAAACAGACGAAGCCTTGTTTTTCCTCGCCGTTTTCATCCAAACGGGTGCGAAGCTCCATAGGCTGGGGTACATGGGAATGTCCGCCTAAAATGATATCCACGCCATTTGAAAACAACAGGCTGGCAATTTGCTCCTGATAATCATTCTGATGGGTTTGGTATTCAATGCCCCAATGAATCATCACCGCAATGAGGTCAGGGTTCATCGCTTTCGCTGTTGACAAGTCATATAATATCCTGTCAGTATCCGGCGTGGTACACGCGCCCATATAATCGGTATTGAACAGATTGACGGAATATCCCCTGTCCGCCGCAACCGGAATGCCATTGGTGCCATAGGTATAGCCTAAAAACGCAACCGATATACCGTTGATATCCACCAGCGCAACACCGCTGCTGGCGTCACGTTCTTCCTGGGTGCGGTAGGTGCCAACATGGCGGATGCCTTGTTCATCCAGCACATTGAGTGTGCGGCATAAGCCGTCATACCCGCGATCCATGCAATGGTTATTGGCTGTCAGCATCAGGTCAAAGCCCATTTCCTTGAGCGCAAGCGCCAATTCATCCGGCGTATTAAACGCCGGATAACCAGAATAATCGGGGCCGCCCGCAAAGGTTGTTTCCAGGTTTGCAACAGCATAATCCGCCCCTTCCACCCATTTGCGCGCACCAGACAGCATAACGGAATAATCATACCGCCCCTGGCTTTCATCCCAAGCGTCACGGGTTTGCGGCATATGGCTCATGGTATCGCCGCAGACCGCCAGTGTCGCGGTAATGGGTTCAGGTTCAGGTTCAGGTTCAGGCTCCGGCTCGGGTTCCGGTTCAGTCGGCGCTTCCAACATACTTTCTGAAGGTTTCCAGTCTTGCCCGGCGGAACCCGCCGGTGGCTGCGCCTGTTTGCCGCACCCGTTAAACAGCAATGCGGCACAAAGCAAAAATAACAATGCCCATTTATTTTTTTTCATCAAATCCCTCCTGCCGTCTGCTGTGTCAGATATTTTTTGAGGTATTGCCCAGTATAGGAAGTTTCACATCCAGCCACCGCTTCCGGTGTGCCGCAACATACGACCTCGCCGCCGCCATCGCCGCCCTCTGGGCCTAAATCAATGATATAATCCGCAACTTTAATCACATCGAGGTTATGCTCAATGACCACAACTGTGTTCCCTTTTTCGACAAGCTGTTGCAGCACATCCACCAGCTTATGGACATCCGCAATATGCAGCCCAGTGGTTGGTTCATCCAGGATATAGATTGTCCGTCCGGTTGACCGGCGGGATAATTCGGTTGCGAGTTTGACACGCTGCGCCTCACCGCCGGATAATGTTGTGGATGACTGCCCCAATTTGACATAGCCTAACCCGACATCCTGCATGGTTTGCAGGCGGCGCGCCAGTTTTGGCACATTTTCAAAGAAAATCACCGCTTCATCCACGGTCATATCCAACACTTCATAAATGTTTTTGCCCTTGTACCGCACTTCCAGCGTTTCACGGTTATACCGCTTGCCTTTGCACACATCACAAGGGACATAAATATCTGGTAAAAAGTGCATTTCAATTTTCAGCAGCCCATCACCGCTGCACGCTTCACAGCGCCCGCCTTTGATGTTAAAAGAAAACCGTCCCGGGCCGTAACCGCGCGCTTTGGCATCGGCTGTTTGCGCAAATAATTCGCGGATATCGCCAAATAAGCCGGTATAAGTTGCCGGGTTAGAACGCGGTGTGCGCCCAATTGGGGATTGGTCAATCCCTACGACTTTATCCAGCGCATCCAGCCCCCGGATTTCCTTGTATGCGCCGGGACGGGTACGCGCGCCATTAAGCTGTGCCGCAAGATATTTGTATAAGATTTCATTGACAAATGAGGATTTGCCCGAACCAGATACGCCAGTGACACAAGTCAGCGTGCCCAGCGGTATGGTGAAATCCGTATGCTTGAGGTTATTTGCAGCGGCGCCTTTAATAATTAGTTTTTTGCCGCTGCCTTTGCGGCGTACCGGCGGCACAGGAATCCGTTTGCGCCCGGATAAATATGCCCCTGTCGCGGAAGCTTCACACGTAAGCAGCCCTTTGACGCCGCCTTCATAAATCACTTGCCCGCCATGCACGCCAGCGCCGGGGCCAATATCCACAATATGGTCTGCCGCATACATCGTATCTTCGTCATGCTCCACCACAATGAGGGTGTTGCCCAAATCCCGCAGGCGTTTGAGGGTTGCCAGCAGTTTGTCATTATCGCGCTGGTGCAGCCCGATAGAAGGTTCATCCAAAATATAAAGTACACCCATCAGTGATGAACCAATTTGGGTTGCTAAGCGGATACGCTGAGCTTCTCCGCCGGACAATGTGCCGGAGGTACGAGATAAGGTTAAATACTCCAAACCAACCGACTGCAAAAACCCAAGCCTATCCAGGATTTCTTTGATAATCCGCCCGCCAATTTGCTGCTGCATTTCGGTAAGCTGCAAATTCTTCATAAAATCAATGGCTTTTACCACGGTTTTTTCCGCATATTCGGCAATATTCAGCCCGCCTACTGTGACGGCTAACACCTCTTTTTTCAGCCGCCGCCCATGGCAGTCCGGGCAGGGAATTTCACTCATACATTCTTCAATTTCCCCGCGGGCATATTCGCTGGAGGTTTCTCGATAACGGCGTTCCAAATTGTTGACAACCCCTTCAAAAGGCTGTTCCATTTTGCCGCCCGAAAATTTGCTGACCGATAATGATAATTTTTCCCCTTTTGTGCCATACAGCAAAGCATCCAGAGCTTCGGGTGAAAAATCTTTGATGGGCGTATCAATGGTGAACCCATATTTTTTGCCCAGCGCATCGTAATACATCCGCGCTATCGTGCCAGGCTCCACATTGCCCCAGCCGCTTGCCTGCAATGCACCTTCTTTCAGCGATAAATTCCGGTTTGGGATCACCCGGTCTGGATCGATTCTCATCTGGATGCCTAACCCGGAACAAGTCGGACACGCGCCATAAGGGTTATTAAATGAAAACATCCGTGGCGCTAATTCTTCAATGGATACGCCGCAATCCTCACAAGCATAATTTTGTGAAAAGGATAACGGTTCGCCGTCGATGATATCGGCGGTCACTAGACCGCCGGATAAAGACAGCGCGGTTTCCACGGAATCGGTCAGCCGTCCATGGATATCCGGTTTCATGGCAATGCGGTCAACCACAATTTCAATCGTATGCTTCTTGTTTTTTTCCAGCTTGATTTCTTCCGCCAAATCATAAATATTGCCGTCTATCCGCACCCGCACATAGCCGGATTTGCGTGCGCTTTCCAGCACTTTGACGTGTTCCCCTTTGCGCCCGCGCACCACTGGCGCCAAAACTTGCAGCCGAGTTTTTTCAGGCAGCGCCATGAGCCTGTCCATGATTTGGTCAATGGTCTGTTGATGGATTTCCTTGCCGCATACCGGGCAATGCGGGATGCCAACCCGTGCCCACAGCAAACGCAGATAATCATAAATTTCCGTCACTGTGCCAACGGTGGAACGCGGATTGCGGGAAGTGGTTTTCTGGTCGATGGAAATCGCTGGGGATAATCCTTCGATATAATCGACATCGGGTTTTTCCATCTGCCCTAAGAACTGCCGCGCATAAGAAGATAATGATTCGACATACCGCCGCTGCCCTTCGGCATAAATGGTATCAAACGCAAGCGAGGATTTACCCGAACCCGATAATCCGGTGAAAACCACCAGCTTATCCCGCGGGATTTTGATATCAATATCTTTCAGGTTATGTTCACGCGCACCTTTGACAAAAATATGGTCTTGCATTGGGATTCCTTCCTTTTTTCTAAAGCGGAGGTTTAATGGGTTTATAAAAATAGTGCCGGTTGTGCCCGGCGTGCATAGCCAAGCTCTAATTCTTCCTTATGATATAAGTATCCCGAATCATCAAAATATTTTGCATCCTTGGGGCATTTTTTCTGGCAGGCACAGCATTTGATGCAAATGCCATGAATACTATCCGGCTGCTGCCGGTCAATTGACCCCATGGGACAAACCGTCGCGCAAATGCCGCAATGGTCGCATTTTTCCATATCGGTTTTAGGTTTGACTTTGAGGATATTCACCGGATTGCCCGCACGGTCGCGCGGCGTATAATAGGGGCGGACTGGTGTTTGTCCCGCAACCGGAGCAGGTGTTTGAGGGTTGCCAGCGTCCAGCCGCGCCTTGACCTGCATGGCAAAATCCTCTGCTATCTGCATATCCTGGGCATCCGGACGGCCCGCCGCAAGCGTGCGGGAAAAAGCATGTTCCCCGACAAAAGCCGCGCCCGCAATGGTATGGAACCCATTTGCTTCGAGGATATCACGCAGTTCTATCAGTGCATCGTCATAATCCCGGTTGCCAAACAATACAACCGGCACGGCAAGCGCGCCATTCCCTTGCACTGTGGCAAGGTATTTCAACAGCACATTAGGCACCCGCCCGGCGTAAACCGGCGTGCCAAATATCACGGCATCGCTTTCGGCAAATACAATGCTTTGTTCCCGCGCCTGCGGCAAGGTAAAATCATGAATGGCAATCTTCTCTTGCCCGGCAATCGCCTGCGCAATGGCGCGGACAACCTTTTCTGTTGTGCCTGTTGCGCTCCAATACATCGCATGGATTTTCACTCTTTTGCCTCCTTTGCTTGTTTTTCAATTTTGCGATAATATTTTTCCTCAAATTTTTGTGCTGATATCTGGTCTGGGCGCACCAGCAGCAATCTGCATTGCAAACAATACGCGCTTTCAGCTGGCGGCTGGTCATACAGCATATTCCCTGACAAATTCAGCGCTGGCGCAAGCAGCCCCGGCAGTTTGGCTTTCCAGTCCAGCCCAGCTTCATACCGCAGCCTGCCTTCCAGCATGGCATTACCGCAATATGGGCAAAACATTTTCATGTCAAAAACCCCTTTTTGCGTTTTTCCTTTTGGGTTTTCTGTTCGCCCTGTAATGCTTGGATTTTATCCCGCAGTTCGGCGGCAAGCTCAAATTCAAGCAGCTTTGCCGCTTCCTTCATCTGACGGGTCAGGCGCGCAATTTCGGCGGCAGTTTCCGCGTCGGTTCGTTTTTTGCCCTTGCCGCGCCCACGCGGCAATTTGCCTTCGCTGGAGATTTCAATAACATCCTTAACCGTCTTTTTGACGGTTTTCGGCACAATGCCATGGGCGGCATTAAACTCTTCCTGTAATTTGCGGCGGCGTTCGGTTTCGGAAATGGCACGGTGCATGGAGGGCGTTTCTTTGTCCGCATACATAATCACCATCCCTTTTTCGTTGCGCGCCGCACGCCCAATGGTTTGAATCAGTGAGGTTTCTGAACGTAAAAATCCTTCTTTATCCGCGTCAAGGATGGCAACCAACGACACTTCGGGCAAGTCCAACCCTTCGCGCAGCAAGTTAATGCCTACCAGCACATCATAAACACCCAAACGCAAATCCCGAATGAGTTCCTGTCGTTCCATAGTTTTTACATCATGGTGCATATACCGCACCTTTACCCCGACTTCTTCCAAATAACCGGTCAAATCCTCTGCCATTTTCTTAGTTAATGTGGTAATCAGCACCCGTTCTTTTTTATCCACACGGTCATGGATTTCACCCAGCAAATCATCAAGCTGCCCCTCGACTGGGCGCACAGAAATCAGCGGGTCAAGCAGCCCTGTCGGACGGATAACCTGTTCAACAACTTGCCCTGCGCGTTCCCGCTCATAATCGCCCGGTGTTGCGGATACATATAATACCTGGTTAATCCGTTCGTTAAATTCATTAAAATTCAGCGGACGGTTGTCCATCGCGGACGGCAAACGGAACCCATTATCAACAAGGCTTTCTTTACGGGCGCGGTCGCCATGGTACATGGCGCGCACCTGCGGCAATGTGACATGGCTTTCATCTACAATCAGTAAAAAATCCTTTGGAAAATGGTCAATCAGTGTAAATGGGGAGCTGCCAGGTGCTCTGCCCGATAAAACCCGCGAATAATTTTCGATGCCTGAACAAAACCCGATTTCCTGCAACATTTCAATATCATACCGGGTGCGCTGGGCAATGCGCTGGGCTTCCACCAACTTGCCGTTTGCCGTGAACCATGCCACCCGTTCCTCGAGTTCACGTTCCAGCTCTTTGATGGCAACTTCCAATTTATCACGGCTGGTGACATAATGGCTGGCGGGAAAAATCGCGATATGATTTAATGCGGAAATGCTTTTGCCGGTCAGTGGGTCAATCCGACTGATGCGGTCAATTTCATCCCCAAAAAATTCCACACGCACACAATCGCTGTCAGAATAAACCGGCCAGATTTCCACGGTATCCCCACGCACCCGGAAACGGTTGCGTTCAAATGCAATATCATTGCGTTCATATTGGATATCAATCAGTTTATGGATCAGTTCTTCCCGGCTTTTTTCCATGCCGGGACGCAGGGAAACCACCATATTTTTATAATCAATCGGGTCGCCCAGCGAATAAATGCAGGATACTGACGCGACAATGATTACATCTTCACGCTCTGCCAGCATAGTTGTCGCGGAATGCCGCAGGCGGTCAATTTCATCATTGATGGCGCTGTCTTTTTCAATATAGGTATCTGTAGATGCGATATAGGCTTCGGGCTGATAATAATCATAATAGGACACAAAATATTCCACCGCATTATTGGGGAAAAATTCGCGCAGCTCGGTGCAAAGCTGTGCGGCTAATGTTTTATTGTGCGCTAAGACAAGGGTTGGCTTGCCCACCCGCTCAATAAGGTTTGCCATGGTAAAGGTTTTGCCGGAACCTGTGACCCCAAGCAATACTTGTTCATCGACGCCATTTTGAAAGCCGAGAGAGAGTTTTTCTACCGCTTCGGGCTGATCCCCAGCCATTTGGTATGGGCTGACCACTTGAAATTCAGGCATAAAAAATACAGAACCTCCTTTTGTTTGCGATGCACAGGATTATATGTATTTCATCACATCACTGTCGTGCATAGAGATAAATTCATCCCCTGCAATGATGATATGGTCTTGCAGGCTGATGCTTAATGCCGACAAGGTATCACGGATGGTACGGGTCACCTGCATATCATCATGGGAAGGCAGCGCCCGCCCACCTGGATGATTATGCGCCACGATAACACCTGCCGCCTGATGCCGGATTGCAAATTCCGCCAGCTTCCGGATTTCAATATGGGTAGCGCGGATGGTGCCGCGGCTGATTTCCTGGACGCCCAACACCCGTCCCTGGATATCTGTCGCAAGTGCAACAAAACGTTCTTCACTGATGCCTGTGAAATAAGGGGATAAATACCGGCTCATTTTATCGCTGGTATCAAGCGCCAGCCCCTGCATATCCTTTTCCGCTTTATCAATGCCATAACGGCGCATGGTTTCCCGCACCAGCACAATCAAAGCGGCGGTCTTCTCGCCAATCCCTTCCACACTTGCCAGCGCTTCCGGTGTCGCTTCAATCACACTATGGTAAGTATGGAATGTATCCATCAGCCGATGCGCAATCGGGTTGGTATCCCCACGCGGGATTGCAAAATACAACAGCAGTTCAAGCGCTTCATGGTCATTAAAGCCATCCAGCCCTTGTTTGCGAAACCGTTCCAGCATCCGGGCACGGTGCCCACTGTGAATGGATTCTTTTGTATTTTTAGCTTTCCCTTTGCTGCCCTGCTTATCCATCTCCATGATCTTCCCCTTCTCGCAAACGTATGTTCCTAATCATTGTACCATATCTTTTTGCTGCCTGCAACAAAAATTTGACGTCACAGATGTATTTTTGTCATTGCTTCCTGTAGCACACGTTTACATAACGCCGTACCGCAAAGTTCTGGGAACGGCACAGTGGGTTGTGGTTTCCCTTCATATTCCCGCAACTGTTTGCCCATCCATAAAACATCGCGCCACTGCCCGAATTTATACATACTGTTTTGATATGCCCCGGAAATAATGAATCCCATTGCTTTATGGAATTTGATGCTGCGTTCATTGGGTGAGGTAATCCCAACATAGATATTATAATAGCCCTGCATCCGCAACAGTTCAAATAAAGCGGAATAAAGCGCCCGGGCAATGCCATGGCGATGGAAGTCAGGGGCAACATAAATCGAAGTTTCCACCGACCATTGGTATGCGGCACGGGTACGGTGCGGGGACGCATAACCATAACCTGCTGGCTTACCATCAATTTCACAAATGAGCCAAGGCAATTTTTCTGAAAATGTTTGGATACGACGGCAAAATTCCTGCATATCTGGCGGCACATATTCCGAAGATACAGTTGTTTCCAATACATACGGCGCATAAATCGCAAGCATTTCCGCCGCATCGTCCAGCCGGGCCGGACGGATTTCAATAATACTCATATAAACCCAAATTCTCCTTCTGTTGATTCTCTGCTACACGCTATTGTACCACATTCACCCCCTATTGCAACTGTCTTTGCGAAATATCCGGCAAAAAAGAAAACCCCATACCATGTTAAACCCAAATCTATACCTGATAAAAAATCCATAGCGGCTGTCAATGGTACTGGCCACTATGGATAACTAGATGCTTGTATCGGTTTCACTAATTAATTTCCATTTGTATTATATCATGAATCCTTATGATTGCAATCCAAATCATATACTTAAAAACAATATGAAATAATTTAAAATTCCCCTTGACAAAACAGAAGACTATATGATATGATAAATACCGTTGTGAATGCTCTATTTCGAGGTGTAGCGCAATTGGTAGCGCGCCTGCTTTGGGAGCAGGATGCTGCAGGTTCGAGTCCTGTCACTTCGACCATCTAAAGACGGTTATTCTGATACAATGGATATCAGGATAACCGTTTTTGATTTTGCTCAAACCGTTGAAAACAACTATTTTCTAATACTTTTACAAAAAACGCCGCTGGGCTGGAAATCTATCCAGCCCAGCGGCGAATCTTTTGTGTCGAAAGTGTCAACTTTATTTATGCAGCATCACAGCATACAGTCCGGATAGATATGTCAGGCTGCCCGCCCTATTCTCTATCCAAGCTAACAACCGTCTCCACATGGCTCGACACGTCCATTTTGATGTCAGAGCCTCCGTTCGTTCGCGGAAACAAATCCAGCCGATTTCATCTGAACTTATCCACTTTTCGCTTCGTTCGCCTCAACCCATTCGTTAGCGGAAACATATCCACCGTTTTCGGAAACCCGCATGAAATGGGACTTTTTCTGGAGTGGCGAATTCCATTGTCTCAACCTTTGATTGTTCCGCGAGTGCATGGGATTTCATTGTCTCAACCATGTTAGTCGGCTACACCAAAGTGATTATCTACTATCGCATTCAGCTGTGAGGTTATCTCCGAGAAATCCCGGTTTAGGTCCAGCGTCTTTACACTGATCTGATTTCCGCTCATCTGGTAGCTGTTGTCAGGCTGGATGGCCTCGTCCGTTGCAGCATAAAGGAGCATGCCGGAAACCTTGTGGGGCTTGTCCCCGAACTCCGTATCCTTGTTCTTGACGTAGGTAAAGATCTGATACAGATTGCCGGAATGAAGCGTGTGGACGTCGTACTGAGTCTGCGTGGTATGCGTATAATACTTGGCGTCAATGATAAGGACCTCGCTGCCTCTGGTGAGCATGATGTCGCTCTGCATTACCGGCAGCATCGTCCCGATACCATCATCCAAAGCCCACGGGATCTGCGAAGCCGTCGCTGTCACCTGCGGACACTCCTTGGCGTAGTATTCGAGGATGAATTTCTCGTACAGGCGGTTCATGCGCTGTTCATCCACAAAGGAGACTAGCTTGTATTCTCCGGTGTCCGTGGTCAGAAGCATTCCCTCCAGAATGAGCTGGCACAGGCTGATGAGCATACGATAGGTATTATTGTTCCTCTGGAAGCGAATGGCCGACCAGTGGATCGTGGTAGGATCGATTGTGTCGACATTCGAGAAGAACAGCATTTCCTTTTTCAGATCGCTTTTATACTCCTGATCCACCCTTGTGTGCCGGAGCAGAAGCATAACGGTCGTTTTCAGTATCTGATTCAGGAGATTGTTCTCGGAAAGCTCATCATACTCGCAGGTCAGTACCCGCTTTCTGGTAAGGCGGTTCTGAATAGTCCCCGGCATATCGATCTTGCCACGGACTACTGCAACATCCTCTTTGCGGTTCAAATACTCCCGGTACAGGCCTTGTTTCAACTGTCTGCTGATGCCCTTCGCCAGAATCGCAGTGAAGAGGTTATGCATGTTCTCGAACTCTTCGGTAGCAACATCCTCATAACCGCCTTGATTCAGCGTCGTGAAGGCATACGAAAGCATATAATATATGTTTTTTATGAAGATGCTCTTATCCTTAATCATTGAAACACACCTTGCAGAATGTTCTCCCAACGCTGGAGCTTGTTGGCGTCATCGAACCAATACTCGCTGAGCATTGGAAGAATGTCGTAGTCAACGATGGAGTGCAGCCACTCCTCGGTGCAAACATCCCTGCCGCAGAAATAGCTGTGGCCGATGCAGAACCCCTTACCCAACGACTTATCAAGAGAGATTTCCCGGTTCAGGTCTTTCACCTTATTAACGAGTTCGTTCAACGTCTCGTTGTTCAGGCTGTTCTGGTAATGGATGAAGCCCTCAGAATCGAAGCCCGGTTCCACCTCAAAGAAGCTAAAGCGGCGACGGAGCGCATAGTCGATCATGGCAAGGCTGCGGTCAGCCGTGTTCATCATTCCGATGATATAGAGGTTCTTCGGAACGGAGAATGAGAGCCCGTTATAAGCGAGAGTCGCTTTTGTGCCTCGGTAGTCCTTCTCGATCAGCATCAGCAGCTCACCGAATATTTTACTCATGTTGCCACGGTTGATTTCGTCGATGATAAAGAAGAACTCCTTGTCCGGCCGGTTGGCAGCTTTCTGGCAGAAACGATAGAAAATGCCATACTTCAGCTCGAAACCATCCTCGACCGGCTTATAGCCCATCATAAAATCTTCGTATGAATAGTTCTGGTGGAACTGTACGAACTCGATGCGGCTATCATCCTTTTCGCCCATCATGGACCACGCCAGACGTCTTGCGGCAAAAGTCTTACCAACACCGGGAGCACCCTGCAGGATGATGTTCTTCTTATTGCGAAGAACGGCCACAAGGTTCTCGTAGCGTTTTTCGGTCATATACACTTCATCGAGGAAATCGCTCTTTGTGTAAGCATCGATGGAGGCTTCCTGCGCTACAGGATTTTCTTCACGAATCATATCGAGGATGAAGTCAAATTCGCCTCTGGTGAGTTTGAACAGACTGCCTTGCGGATTCTGGAAATACTCCATACGCTCCAGTTCCGGGCATCCTCTCAAGGTCGCATAGTCAATCGGTGAAGTCAGGCCTTCGACCTTTTCAAAGAACAGTTTCTCGCCGTCTTGTTCTGCGCTGACACGACCGATAGCAACGATCTGCTTTACCGGATTGGATTCATACCCGATGATCATGTCGCCAGCCTTCGCATCAAGGAAGTTCTGGAAGATACGACGCTTGTTGCCGTTCTCATTGTAGAGCGTGTAGGACTGAACCTCGCCAACAGCGATGTCTGCAAAGCTCCAGATCTTCGGATTGGCATTCAACCACCAATAACCACGATCCTGCTCACCGGGAGCGGCTGCGACATACAGTTCAATACCACTAAGGTCCGCTTTGTCGAGGGCAGCAGAAAGCTCATCTCTTAGCTTCCAAACGAAGCTGCCGTCTTCATCTTTACCAGCATCACGGCCTGTGTAAAGAATTGTCCACCACTGAGTAGAACCATCGTCTCGTGTGTTTGGATTAACGCCAGTGGCCTTACAGACTCTTCTCGCCAATGCGACAGAGCCGGAATTGTAGAAGTTCTTTGTCTCACCGTACTTCACAGCAAGCTGTGTGCAGGAAGCCATGCCGCCGTAATCCTTCATGCGCTTCATGATTTCCAGCGCACCTGTCGTAAATACGGTTTCGTCCTTTAGCAGCTTACTCCAATCCTCAACGGAAAGGCCGGGATCGAAGTCTGCGCCATACCAGCTGGTGGTATCAGGTGCAGCATCCTTTTGAGAGTAATACCGGCTGATGTAGAAACCAACGTCGATAGTCAACGTCTTCAGTTCCGGATCTGGATAGCAAGTATCGGTCAACTGCGATTGGAAGAGGTTCACCAGCTCGGTATCCTCTTTGAGGACCACGCTGATTTCATCATAGAGCTTCAGAAAGTTCCGGATGTTATCGGCATAAGCACCTTTCTTGAAGCGATAGTCAGATTCCAGCTCGCTGGCGACCGTTTTTACTTCACCGAATTTGTAGATGTAATACTTGTCCGGGTAGCGGAGCCACAGGTATGTGCTGATGGCATTCTCGTACTGATAATGCTGTGCGGCACCGTTGCCGTACTTCTCCAAAAGAATGGACGACTGCATTTTGAAAGAATCCATTCGCTCAAAGACATCCTTGCTCTCATCGAACAGGGCGATGAACATAGCCCTGACCTCTTCGGGAGCTGACTTTGCAAAACCGACGATCATGCCCTTCGGGAAGTTGTTGTTGGAGGCCAGCAGGTTGAACGTCTTGTCCAGAGAGCGGTTCAGCATCTCTGCAAAATCAGGAGCATTCACATCCCAATTGTCCTGAAACCACTTCACGGCTTCCCACTTGTATTTTTCATCGCCCCATTGCTTTGCGACGAAGTTCTGCTTGTAGGCTACAAGCACATCCTTCAAACGAAATTGGTCAAACATGTGATCACCCCTTTATGCTTCTCTCAAGCTCTTATAGATTTCTTCCGTAAAGATACCGAGCACCTGTTTCTTTATCTCGTCATTGCTGAGAAGCAGCGAGAAGAAGTCCTGATTCTGCTCAAGGCCCTCAATCAGCGCATCATCGATATCATCAAAGTAAGAGAACTCGAAGTCCTTTACTGTATTGTTTTTTGCGCTGGTCTTCAGCTTATCCGACTTCATGAGGAAGTCCCGGATCTGAAGCATCGCTTTCACGGCCACATCGTTATCGTAGGCCTTTCCGGTCCGGCTATTGATCTCCGCAATAATTTGGGAGAGCCTTTCTTCCTTTGCTTCGGTCAGGCCAAAGCTCTCTGCGGTCGGTAACTTCACCACTGGCTTCGCTACCAGATTCGGTGTGGTGTGTTCTTCAGCTTTCTTCTGCACAGAGTTGGTAGCTTTGATTTTGCCGTCGAGGTTATAACCGCCACCCGGATGTTTGATGTTGATATAGGCCAGCAGATAAGTGATAAAGTTGTACTTCTTATGCAGGTCCGTAACCCGCGACATCAATACCACCGTCTCCACATGTGTCGTCGCTATGATGGGAACACGTTGTTTCAACCTTGTCGGTAGGATGGGAACACAAACCGGCAGCCTGCTTTGCGGATTTGCTGTTCTTGCGGGGCGGCTTAAAGTTTGCTCCGTCCATGTGACTTTGGAAACCTGTCTTGTAAATGAATATCAGCTTGGCCGGGTCTTTGCGGCCTTCTTCATCATACCCCCCAACGATCACTTTTTCAACTATGCTTTCAAAAATATAGCGGTCAAATTCTTCCAGAACATTGTTTTGTTCCAGCGTTTTTCTGAACTCCGCAATGCGTTTTTTCATGGTGTTCTCGGTTTCCGCCGCTTCCTGCAAATCGCGGCGCTGGGCTTGAAGCTGTTCGATTTGGCCTGTCAGATCAAGATATTTGCTTTCATAAGTTTCCTTGTCCAGCACTTCTTCCAAACGCATATCGACCAGCTTCGCCCGCTTTGCTTCCAGCGCCCGGATATCCTTTTCAATTTTTACCAACTGCTTGCCAGCATTGTTTTCAGACAAGGTTTCTTCCGTTCTGGCAATAAACTCGTCCAAAACATCTTTGTTGTTCTGGCAAAGAAGCCTGTACGACTCCACAAATGCCTGCTCTATCGTTTCCTCGGCTATTCCCTTGCTGTCAGGACAGAATTTTTTACCCTTTTTAGTGCTGGTGACACATTGCCAAATAACCTTATTGTACTGTGAACCGCTGTGCCAGCTTCGTCGTGTCAGTGTTCCGCCGCAAAAGCCGCATTCCAGCATACAGCTAAACGCATACTTGCGGCTGAATTTTTCACGCTTGCCGTCTGAATTTAACCGCCTTGGTTTGGCCCGACGCCTTAAAATCTCCTGTGCCTTTTCAAAAACTTCCTCGGATATGATAGGCTCATGGTGATCTCGGATATAAAACTGATCTTCCTCTCCGAAATTGTCCAGGCGGCGTTTGGATATGGGGTCAAGGGTAAAGGTTTTTCCCATCAGAATATCGCCCTTGTATTTCTCGTTCTTGATAATGCCTATCACAGTAGTTTCGGCCCACGTTGTACTGCCGCGTTTAGTCTTGTAGCCCAGGTTTTGAAGCTCCTGTGCAATAACAGAGCCACCAGCCCCCTCTATGTAGCGGCGGAAAATGTAGCGCACGATCTCCGCTTCTTCCTCATTGACAGTGATTGTCTTGTCCTCCGGGTGGTAATCATACCCCAGGCAGCCTTGGAAGCCGACCAATTCGCCACGTTGCATTTTCATTTTCAGGCCCTTTTTGACATTAGCAGAAATGTTTTCTACTTCCTGCTGTGCCACAGAGCTTAGAATGACAAGAAGCAATTCGCCATCCATCGTAAGGGTATTGATGTTTTCTTCCTCAAAGAAAACCGCAATAGACCTCTTGCGAAATTAAGCTAAGCGGTCAAAGTTGCAGATGCCAGCAAT
>CAJUDU010000048.1 GCA_910584935.1 uncultured Butyricicoccus sp.
ATTCTCATACTCCCATTATATCATTGTTCTACAGTTATGTGAACACGCCCTAGAACAATAAAACATTCTGAAAAGCCTGCCAGCAGCTGCCGACAGGCTTTTTACGTAAAAATTAGGCGCTATATGGGAAAATCCCAGGACTCTTGTAGATTTTTAAGGTTAATTTCAGCTTTCTAGGATAAAGTAAACGTACAGCGTGAGTGAGTTCGGATTGCCGCGCTGAATGCCGGTACACTGCCGCCATCACGTGTGCCGGTAGAAAATCATATCCCACGCCGACGGGACGCGCCGGGGAGGATCGCCCCACCGTTTCTCCACATCTTCATGTTGTCATCGTTTTTATTCTCGGTGTCGTCCCGCTGGGCAATTTTTTTATGATCGTTTTTTCATTTATTTTGTTCCATGTTCTATTTTATTCGTTATCTTATGGTCACTCCGGATTTTTTCCGGAGTATTTTTTTGCGGTGAGAGGGGCAAAAGCCCTTCCCATCGCTTTGCTTATTTTACCACGATGCCCAACCGGCTGCCCAAACGGCTCAGCAGTTCATTGGTAATCGTGCCGCATTGTTCCGCCAGTGTTTCCGCATGAATCACCTGATTGCCATCCTGCCCAATCAGCGTCACAATATCCCCGCTGCATATGCCATCAATGCCAGTTGCATCGATTAGCATCTGATCCATACATACCCATCCAACAACCGGCGCAAACTGCCCATGGATTAACACCTTTGCCCCATATGCAGCCATTTCCCGCGGCAAACCATCCGCATAACCGATTGCTGCCACCGCAAGCACACTGTCCCGCTGTGCGGTAAAAGCACAGCCATAACCTGCGCTTTGCCCTGCTGCCAGCCTGCGCACTGTGCCAACCCTTGCGCGCAGTGATAATACTGGCAATAAGTCCAGCGGCGCTGCAACCGGTTTTGTATCACTATATACGCCATATAAAGCAATCCCTGCCCGCAGGAAATCGCATGGCTGTGCAGGCAGGTTCAAAATACCATAACTCGCCTGCAAATGTACCTTGCCAGGGGCAAGCCCGTGTTCATACATTTGGTCAATCGTTTCATAAAACGCATCCATTTGTGTCCCGGTATAAGCTGTCGCATTTGGCGACAAACTGTCTGCCATACATAAATGAGAAAATACGCCTTCTATTTTGAGATTGGGCAGCGCATAAATGCGCTGTAATGCCGCAAAATCATAAGCTGGTATGCCTAACCGATGCATCCCAGTATCCAGCGCCAAATGTACCCGCAAAGGATACCCTTGCGCAGATAATGCCTGCGCATGGGTTTCGTCAACAACAGTTTGTGTCAGCCTCCAACGTGCCAATAACCCAGCTTCTGCTGGCATTGTGTATCCCAGAATCAGAATGATTCCACGGATACCTTTTTTGCGCAATATAATGCCTTCTGCCAGTGACGCCACCGCAAACGCACGTACACCGGCTTTTTGCAGGCATTTTGCAACCGACACTGCCCCATGCCCATAAGCATCCGCTTTTACTACCGCCATCAGCGTGCAGCCTTTACCAGCCTGCTGCTGGAGCATTGCCGCATTGTGCCATAACGCATGGCTGTCAATCTCACGCCATGCCCGCGCAGCGGGATGGACAGGCATTGGACGAAACAGCTGTAAAATGCCTGCCACAGCAAAACTGGATGCCAATACTGCCGCAAAATGTCCAAAACTGTTTTCAATCAGCAGGTTTTCCAAATGCAGCAGTTTTGCCGCCATGCGCACCAGCACAATGCACCATGGATGCACCAGATAAACCAGCATGGATAATCCCCGTGCGGTATGGTTCTGCGCCGTATTTAAGGATAATAAGCACGAAAATAAAAAAAACATCACAAGCGGCAGCAAAAGGTACATACTGTCATGCCGCTGCACCTGCTGCCCATGCAGAGAAAACGCTTCTATACTCATTAACGCAAGCGCAATCCAAAACCCAATGCCAGAAAACCGAATATCCCTGCGCCGCACGGCAGCGCCAAGCAAAAGGAAAAACGGCGCAAAAAATATGCCGTTCCGAGTGTAGGAAAAAATAAGGAACAGTCCATCATAAATTTGACGCAGCACAGGCACCGTGTCAATCAGCCCGAAATAACTGTCCCCACCAAGCCCTATGAGATATAATAGCCCAGAAACCGCCAGCGCTGGGAATAACCCAAGCTGATATAACCCACGGGCAATCAAAACGCCAATGACAACCGCGGGCAAATACCACAAATGATAAAATGTGCCGTCAAAGCATAATTTTTTGGGCAGTTCAACAAGTGGAAAGCTGTCCGCATATAGGTTTAACGGCAGATATAGAAGAATTGATATGCCATATAACAGCAAAGCATGGCGGATAAACCGCCCTATGCCCTGCCAGCCCTTGCGGGCAAGAAAATAACCGCTGGACATAAAGAAAAAAGGGACGGCAACCCGTGCAAACACACGGGTAAACCAAAAATCTGCTTCCGGGTTCCAACACGTTAGCGGCGAGGTATGGATGGCAACCACCAGCACAGCAGCAATTAACCGGAAATCATCCAGCGCGGCAAACCGTTTTTTCATGCGGTACACCCCCAAGCGGTCACAAAAAACCCGCTGATATTATCTCCAGATATCTGGCAGCATCCTTCCGGCAGATTGATTTCCACCTGTTCTTCTGGGCATGGCACATAAAAAACCTGTATGGTGCGTCCATGCGAAAGAGAAAGCATACGCGGCTTTTGCCGCAGGAAATCCGGATATTCCTCTAAACATAACCCATTGCGTTCGATAAGCATTGCGTGCGGCATCCCGATATACCGGAAATGCCAAGGTTCATGTGCAATGCCTGTTAGATGTTCTTTGCCATGCGGATACCGTGTAATAAACCCATATTGTGCCGCCAGCCGCCGAAAGGCGGCGCACGCGCCTTCTTCCGGAAAATCCGGACAGATAAAATCAATCTGTTTGGCAGCGCGCCCCAAATCAATGGCAAGCCCCGTCTGATGTTCGCTGCATCCTGGCAGCGCGACATATTGCCGGGTAAATGCTTCTCCACTTTTTGCCATACTCTCATCCCAAATTTGCTGCTGTTCGGCATGGCTGCGCCAGCCCGAAACTGGGACAATCTCCTGCCTGCCGCCGCACGCCTTAATACATTCCCGCAATAAATAAGCAGCTTTACGCGCCAGCAAAATACCGGCATAACGGTCATCTGCTGGACATAAAGATACTTTTTGTTCTTTCAGCGGATGGGCTTGGTTCACAATAACAGCCACGCCCTCATAGATTTTTTCCCGTTTTATACGCATGGTGTATCCTCCCCTTCCATACCGAGTGCAATCATCTGGTCTAATAATGCTGGGAAACTGATGCCAACTGCCTGCATCATCCCTGGATAACGGCTATGGGCAGTAAACCCCGGGATTGTATTGACTTCATTGCATAAGATTTGTCCATCTGTGGTCAGAAACATATCAACGCGGGCAAATACCTTGCATCCCAGCGCATGATAAATCTTTTTGGCGGCAAAATAGATTTTTTCTTCGGTTTCAGGGTCAATGCGTGCCGGACAATGGATTTTAGAAGTAATCAGCTGATATTTTTCGGTGAAATCAAAAAACCCGCCGGACAGTTCAATTTCATCCACCCTGCCAGTGATTAGGTTTTGATTGCCAAGGACAGCACAGCCAACTTCAACCCCTTCCACAGCCTGTTCAATAATAACCATATCATCATGCAAAAAAGCTTGCTGCACGGCGTCAGATAACTTGTCTGCCGCAGTGACGCGGGAAATCCCAAAGGAAGAACCTGCCCGCACGGGTTTTACAAATACCGGGTAGCCAAGGATTTCTGCCCATGCTGCCATGGCTTCGGGCGCGGTACCACGCGGGAATGCTTTGCCTTTTGGCACGCTGACACCCGCAGATTCCGCAAGGGTATGGGTACGGGCTTTATCCATAGCAAGTGCGCTGGCAAGCGTACCGCATCCGATGATTGGAATGCCCGCCAGTTCCAACAAACCTTGTAACGTGCCATCTTCCCCATTTTTGCCATGCAAAACAGGAAATGCGGCATCAAACTTTAACCGGAGCAGGCATTTGCCAAAAACAATCAATTCATGTCTGCCGCGTTCCGGCGACAATGCACATGGAGTGACATGGGTAGGGTCTTGTGCCCAAGTATCCGATGCAATGTGGTCAATCGTGCCAGTATAATGCAGCCAGTGTCCATCAGGTGTAATGCCAACCATCAGCGGCGCATATTTTTCCGGGTCTAAGTGGGATAATACGGCATGGGCAGACTGCAAAGAAATTTCATATTCTGTGGAGCATCCGCCGAAAAATATAATGGGTATCAGTTTTTTCATTTTATGATGTAACCTCCAGGCTTTTTGTGCCAGGATGTGAAAAACGCCTGATTCCTGGCACTTATGATTGTACCGGAATCAGGCGTTTTGTTCTTTTGAATTTCCCAAAGGAAAACATACAGATTTCTTGACCATTTCTTACGAAATTCTTACAGCGCATTAGGCGGATGGCTTGCCAGGCAAAGGCAGCATTATGGTAAATACCACTTGATTTTCCGCACTTGCCGCCGTGATGGTGCCGCCGCGCAAGGTAATAATTTCCTTTGCGATGGCAAGCCCTAAACCGGCGCCGCCGGAATTTGTCCCGCGGGCGCTATCTAAACGGAAAAATTGTTCAAAAATACGCGATAACTTATCTGGCGGGATGGTCTTGCCTGGGTTCATAAATGTCAGCGTAATCATTGTGGCATCCTGCTTGCCGCTGACCGAAATATGACTGCCCGGAAAAGAATAATGGCAGGCATTGCGAAACAAGTTGTCAAATACACGCGCCAGTTTATCCGCATCACATTCATAAGGGAGTTTTGTCGGCAAATCTAATGTATAAGTCAATTCTTTTTCGGCAAATACGGGTTCAAATTCATTGGAAATCTGCTGGAGCATACGGGTTAAATCAACTGGTTCGGTTTCTAAAGTCAAATGGGTCAGGTTAAAGCGCGTAATTTCAAAAAATTCATTGATTAAATCTTCAAGCCGCTCTGCTTTTTCCAAAGCAATACCAGTATAACGTTCCCGCAACTGGGCAGAAATATAAGGTTCATCCCGCAGCAGGGAAAGATAACCGATGATACTGGTAAGCGGTGTTTTCAGGTCATGCGCCAGATAAACAATCAAATCATTTTTGCGTTGTTCGGTTTCCCGTGCTATTAACATATGGCGCAAGGCTTGTTCCCGCGCCAAGTTTAGCTTATCTTCAATGTGCTTGATACCTGACGGCAAATGGATTGGTATTTCATCCGGATGCGCAAGCTGTTCCGCAGCGGCTGCCAGTTCATCTAAATACCGCAGCGGTTTGCACAGATAGATATAGGTAATGACCAGCCAGCCGCCACCGAGGATAATCATTGTCCATAAGATAAGATAGGATTTTACCCATTGCAGAAAACGGTAAACCGGGTTTGTTTCCTGCCAAGTAAACTGGCTGAAAAATTGCCAGAAAAAGGATACCAGAAAAAAATACAGGGCAGTAAAAGCGAGAAGTGTCAGCACATACTGCAATAAATGCTGACGGGATAATGCGCTGTGTTTGCGGTGCGGATTAGGGTTTTTATCATTCAATGGTATAGCCAACCCCCCATACCGTTTTAATAAACTTTGGTTTACGGCGGTTCTCATGCATTTTTTCCCGCAAGCGGGCAATATGGGTCATGACAGTATTATTGCTGTCCATATATTTTTCGCCCCAAACGGCTTCAAATAAATCCTCACTGGAAACGACGCTGCCGCGGTGCTCACATAAATACCATAGGATTGAAAACTCCAACGGGGTAAGAGATAATTCTTCCTGATAAAGCATACATTTATGTGTTGTTTTTGAAATCCATAATCCTTTGATATCATATTCATGGGTTTTTATGGGCACTGATTCACTGACATTATACTGTGTGTATCGGCGCAATTGCGTTTTTACCCGCGCAACCAATTCCAGGGGGTTAAAAGGTTTTGTAATATAGTCATCCGCACCAAGGGTCAACCCCATAATTTTATCCATATCTTCAATTTTTGCCGTCAGCATAATAATGGGAAACAAATATCTTTCCCGTATTTTCTGACATAAAGAAAATCCATCCATATCCGGCAACATAATGTCCAGTATGGCTAAATCCGGTGGCTGATGCGCGATGCTTGCAAGCGCATCCATGGCATTGCCGCATTTGCTGACCGTATAACCATCATTTTTTAAATAAACTGCTACAAGGTCTGCAATCGCGGCTTCATCATCCACAACAAGGATTTGTAAACCCATCGTGAAAATACACACACCCTTCTGAAAATGATATAATATATCTTGCCCGTTTCAATCATTATATCATAATGATGCACTGCCTTCCATAGATGCAGGCGAAAGCTTTTGGGATAAAAAATGCTTTACCCAGCCGCTTGACAAAGGCAAAGCATATACTTTATAATAATAAGCAGAAAAGGCGCTGCCATAGCGTGGTCAGCCGCTAAAACTCAA
This sequence comes from uncultured Butyricicoccus sp., assembly GCA_910584935.1. GTDB lineage: Bacteria > Bacillota > Clostridia > Oscillospirales > Butyricicoccaceae > Butyricicoccus_B. Next base: position 6,534 of record CAJUDU010000048.1, read on the forward strand.
CATATTACACTATGTTGACCGTTCAGCTGATACCTGAGCGGTCAACGTGCGTTTATCATGAATATGTAAAGCCAGAAGGCAATACATACCAAAAAGCCGTAAGGTCTTTAATGACATTCGCAACACCTCCTTCCTTGCAGAATCTGCGAGGGGAAGTGCAGCTGACCGCCGCTATATCAAAATGCAGCGCCAATTCCGGTGTCCCAAATGAAAGGGCTGTCCCAAATGTGAGGACTGCTCTATTATATCATAGCGTAACCTGATACGTCAAATTCTGCGTTTTCCTGCCTGCCTTGGCAGGCTTTTTTATATGATTAAAAACCACATAAGCAGCAACTGCTTGCTTGTATCCAAAACCGTCCTTTCCTTTTATGATTTATTATAAATTCCATTAAAAGCTGAATGAATTTGATTTTCATGCCAAAATCACAAAATATAATTAAAACAGATGTTTGTAAAGCGATTGCAATCTGCCCAAAGATATTATATAATAAAGTAGATTCATAAGAAAATATAAAATGCAGGCTTTATCCGGCAAGGGCAACCCCCTTGCCGGATGGAACCAAATACGATCTGGATATGGAGGAATGCCTTATGAAAACTCTAAGCGAAAAGCAAAAGCAAATCTTAAAATACATCAGCCAGTGTACCATTGACCAAGGTTATCCGCCGTCTGTGCGGGAAATCGGCAAGGAAGTGGGGCTGAGTTCTCCTTCTACAGTACATGCCCATCTGAAAACCCTGCGGGAACTTGGTTATTTGGAAAAAGAAGACCATAAAACCCGTGCGCTTTCGGTGCGGGGCGGCCCAGTCATGACAGCACGTGTGCCGATTTTAGGGCGGGTAACAGCAGGTATGCCAATCCTTGCCACAGAAAATATTGAAGGTTATGTACCATATGGGGCAACCAACACAGCCGATGAATATTTTGCGCTGCGCATTATGGGGGAATCCATGATTGGCGCAGGCATTATGGATGGGGATTTGATTATTGTCCATCAGCAGGCAGCCACACATTCAGGGCAAATCGTCGTTGCCCTGATTGAAGATGAAGCCACCTGCAAGCGTTTGCTGTTACAGGATGGGGAAGTTTGGCTGATGCCGGAAAACCCAGCATATCCACCGATTAACGGCAATGAATGCACCGTTTTAGGGGTAGTTGCCGCAGTATATCGCGAATATCAAGTATAAGCCATGGCGGAACTAAGCAGCAGTGTGCTTTCGGTGCAGGGGATTGGGCCGAAAAAAGCTGCCTTGCTAAAAAAAATGAATATCCATACTCTAGCGGATATCTTAAACACATATCCGCGGGATTATGAAGACCGCACCCGTATTTTACCGGTTGCGGAAACCCAAGAAGGGGATAAAATCAGCATTTATGCAACAGTTGGCACAGCACCAACTGTGCATTATGTGCGCAAAGGCATGGAAATCACCCGGCTGACGGCATTTGACAGCACAGGTGTCATGCACATTATTTATTTCAACAATAAATATGCTGCCGCTCAACTGCGCGAAGGCACCGAATATTTATTTTATGGACGCGTGCAGCGACAGGGCAAACAAAAGGTGATGGTATCGCCTGTGGCAGAGCGATATGTTGGTGAAGGGGCGCCAGGGCGGATTGTGCCGGTTTATCCACTGACAGCAGGATTATGCCAGCGTGATATGGCACGGCTTGCCGAAACTGCGCTGCAATGCCCAGATCTGCCGGAAGACCCCTTGCCTGCCCCGCTGCGGCAGGCATATGCACTGCCGGATTATGCCCAAGCAATCCGGTTTATCCATGCGCCTCACTCTATAGCAGAAGTGCAGGTTGCCCGCCGCCGCATGGTATTTGAAGAATTATTTCTGCTTTGCTGTGGTTTACAGCGGCTGAAAGAAAAACGCCGCGAAGAAACTGGATGCCCATTCCCACAGACCGACTTGCGCCCATTTTGGCAGGCCTTGGCATTTGCGCCAACCGGCGCACAGCGCCGGGCTGTCGCTGACTGCATTCGGGATGCCCGCACCAGCCGTCCCATGAACCGGCTGGTGCAAGGGGATGTCGGTTCAGGCAAAACCGTGGTTGCGGCAGCGCTGTGCGCGCTTGCCGCACAAAATGGCTACCAAGCGGCGATTATGGCGCCAACAGAAATCCTTGCTGCTCAGCATTACCATTCATTATGTGGCATATTTGATAAATTGGGATTAAAAACGGTACTGCTGACTGGTTCTATGGGTGCAAAAGCCAAACGGGAAGCATTGCAGGCGATTGCCTCCGGGCAGGCAGATATTGTAGCCGGTACCCATGCTTTGATTCAAAAAAATGTAGAATTTGCTCGATTGGGCGCAGTAGTTGCCGATGAACAACACCGGTTCGGCGTGGCGCAGCGCGCCAGCCTGCGCAGCAAAGGGCAGGCGCCCCATACGCTGGTCATGTCGGCAACGCCCATCCCGCGTACACTGGCGCTGATTTTATATGGTGATTTGGATATTTCTATAATAGACGAATTGCCGCCAGGGCGCACACCTGTGGCAACTTATGCGGTCGGGGAACGGATGCGCAAACGGATTTATGCGTTTATGGAAAAACAAATTGCGGCAGGCGGGCAAGTATATGTAGTCTGCCCGCTGGTAGAAGAAGGGGATACCCGGCTGAAAAGTGTGGAAGAACACGCGGCGGCATTGCAAAAAGCGTTGCCAAACCGCCATATCGGTATTTTGCATGGCAAGATGAAGCCTGCGGAAAAAGATGCGGTTATGGGGTTATTTTCTGCAGGCAAATTAGATGTGCTTGCAGCGACAACCGTGATAGAAGTCGGTGTAAATGTGCCGAATGCCTGTCTAATGGTGGTGGAAGATGCTGACCGGTTTGGGCTTTCACAGCTGCACCAGCTCCGCGGGCGTGTTGGGCGTGGCAGGCGACAATCTTTTTGCATTTTTTTTGGCGCAGACAAAGGACAGGCAGCCCGTGACCGGTTGAAAATCCTGGTTTCCACAAATGACGGGTTTGAGATTGCACGAGCGGATTTAACCCAGCGCGGCCCTGGCGATTTTTTTGGCAAACGACAGCATGGTTTGCCAGGCATCAAGCTGGCAAACCTTTCTGAGGATTTGCAGCTGATGCAAAATGCCTGCAATGAAGCTGAAAATTTGCTGCAAAAAGATCCAACGCTTGCAGGATACCCCGTGCTGCGTGAGCGGGTAGAACGGTTATTCAGCACCGATGAAAATGAAGTATTCAGTTAAAGCGGGAGGTTTTTTATGATTTTGCCAGAGGCATTTCAAAAACGGATGCAGGCTTTGCTGCAAGAGGAATATCCTGCTTTTTTACAAAGTTTTTCTATGCCGCGCAGTTTTGGGCTGCGGGTAAACCCATTGCGCTGCAAGCCGAAAGACTTTGCGGGAATGGCACCTTTCCCTTTAACCCCTGTGCCGTGGTGCCCGGAAGGGTTTTATTACCCGCCGGAAAGCCGCCCTGGTAAGCATCCATATTATGATGCAGGGATATATTATATCCAAGAGCCAAGCGCGATGGCAGTTGGTGCGATCGCGGCTGCACAGCCTGGCGAATGGGTTTTGGATTTATGTGCCGCCCCAGGCGGCAAAACCACCCATTTAGCGGGACAAATGGATGGTAAAGGGGTTTTGGTGGCAAATGAAATTCATCCGGCGCGGGCAAAGACGCTTGCCCAAACCATAGAACGGTGTGGCATTTGCAATGCTGTGGTGACAAATGAACCGCCGGAACGCCTTGCCGCGCATTTCCAAGGGATGTTTGACTGTGTTGTCGTGGATGCGCCATGTTCTGGTGAAGGGATGTTCCGTAAAGAACCAGAAGCCATTCACGAATGGACAGAAAATACGCCAGACGCTTGCGCTGTCCGGCAGGATGAGATTTTAGATTTTGCGGTGCAGATGCTGCGCCCAGGCGGGCGCCTGATTTATTCGACGTGTACCTTTGCACCTGTGGAAAATGAAGGCACAATTACCCGGCTGCTTTCGCGGAACCCAGATTTGTCTATCCTTCCCCTAGAAGGGCTGCCCTGGTTTTCCGCAGGACAGCCGGATTGGTACCCAGCCGCGCCGCCTGCTATGGCAGACAGCCTGCGGCTATGGCCGCATAAGCTGCATGGGGAAGGGCATTTCTGCGCAAAACTAATCCGCACGGGGCAAAGTCCTGCGCGGGCAGCAAATAAACGCATTTCAGAAGCCTTGCCGCCAGAATGTGCTGACTTTTGGGAATATATCAAACCAGCCATGCCAACGCCTATGGCGTTGGTACGCCGAAAAGATAAACTTTGGGCAATACCAGAAATCATGCCCAAGTTGGATGGACTGCGCGTTTTGCGTGCTGGTGCCGAATTGGGCGTATTGAAAAAAGGGCGGTTTGAACCAGCCCATGCGTTATCCCATATACTGCGCCCGGCAACCTTCCCACAAACCGTATCATTTGCGCCAAACAGCATAGAGGTACAGCGTTACCTGATGGGTGAAACCCTGCCTGTGACGGAACATCTGCGGGGCTGGGTGCTTGTATGCACAGGGGATTTTGCGTTAGGCTGGGGCAAAGCATCTGGCGGTGTGCTGAAAAACCATTATCCTAAAGGGCTGCGGTGGCTGAAGGTCTGAACCATTCGCAAAACAAAGAGTTTACCCTTTGCCTAGCAGCCAATGCCCAACTGCCCAACCAACCGGCACTTGCAGCGCCGCGGCCCACATTGCACCAAGCGTACACAACAGCAATACGCCGCGGTAACGCCCCAAGGCATAAAAATACCCATTTTTATGCCCATGTGGGGCTTGCTGTGCAGCAGTGAAGCACGCAGCAGCGGTCAAAAGCAAACAAGGTACTGTAATAACAGCGGCTGCGCCGCTGGCAGCAAAAGACTGCCATATGCCATCTATCCCCAGCGTGCCGGATAACGCAGATACGGAAAATGACAAAGCAAATCCACGCGCCATAGCTGCAAGCGATAGGAATAAGCTGGCGGGGCGTGCCCAGCCAGCCAGCAAAGCCGCTGCCTGCCAGCCCAAAGCGCCAAGGGCTGCATATAACCCATCTATGGCATCCGGCTCCACCTGCGCGCCTAAAGCCACGCTTAACTGTGTGATGAGCTGTGGGTTGCTGTCTGCTGCCAAATGCCCTGCGGCTCCGCCTGCAATCGCCCCGCAAAGAAATAATGCGGTTAAAAAAATCAGCGCTGGGCAGCCCCAAAGCTGCTGGAATGAAAATAAGCCGGGAATATTCTTTTTCATAGCTTCCTCCTTTTTTCGCGGGCTTTATCAGCCTGCGGGGACAACCTATGAATCCAAGATATTCCCGGCGCTTTGGTTTTATGCTTATTTCAATTCACAGATACTCCCGACAATGTCAGCGCATGGACCGCGCATATAATCTGGGAAACTGCCCGCGTATTCAAGTTCAGCCATTAAAATGCCATCTTCATTTGGCAGCGGCTGCGCCGTAACAATGGTTGTGCCGCGCGATACACGTTCCGCGACATAAGCGCAGTCCGCGCCTGGGCACATTGCAATTAAGATACGCCCAATGGTACAGCCGCTGATGGGGGACAGTGCTGTGCCAAGTTCACTTTTTTTCGAAGCGCAGACAACAATAATTTCCCCTTTGACAACTGTATTCATATCATCCGAGCAGAAAACAACCCCGGAATCCGCAACCGCTTCACATACCGCTTTATCTTTTTCCGACAGAAAAATATTTTCCGGCGGCAATACATTCTTATCCAGAACAGAGATTACGGCGGCGGGCAGCAGGTCGCCTTCCCCAAGGAAAGCAACACGGATTTTATGTGCCACAAAAATCACCTCTCCAAGTCATAATCAGTTTTTTTTAACGTGTCTATTATAAAGCCGCAGAAGTGAAGTTTGCAACTTTAAATCATTCATTTCCAAAGATTCGTCGGGTCTTACAAATCTTCTGCAATCGTTTCAGCTGCTTTAAGGTAGATTGCACATTCCAAACGCTTGCGTTCCATCTCACAGCCAAGCGCATAAGGCTCGTCCATATTCTGGTTCGCGTTGTAATTGGCTGCGCTGCACCCGCCGCTGCAATAAAATTTTGCCCAGCAGTCACGGCATTTTTCACGGGTGTAAATATTCATTGAGGCAAAGCGCTGTGCAATGTCCAAATCAAATGTACCCGCCAGCACATTGCCTTGGCAAAAACCTTCCTTGCCGACAAATTGATGGCATGGGTAAATATCACCGTCCGGCGTTACAGCAACATATTCATATCCTGCGCCGCAGCCGCGCAAGCGCTTGACCACACAAGGTCCCTGATTTAAATCCACCATGAAGTGAAAGAAGGTGAAACCTTTGCCCTGCTTTTTACGTTCCAGCATGATATCGGTCAAACGGTCATATTCCGCAAAAATAGCGGGCAAATCTGCTTCTGTGAGTTCATAACCGCATCCATCTTCAGCGGAAACCGGTTCAACAGACAGGCTGGAAAACCCTAAATCCGCAATATGTTCTACATCATTGGCAAAGTCCAAGTTCTCTTTGGTAAATGTACCGCGCAGGTAATAATCTTTCTCCCCACGATTGGCAGCAAGCTGCTGGAATTTGGGCAGGATAATATCATAACTGCCAGTGCCATTGACGGTTTTACGGAAGCGATCATTCACTTGAGCACGTCCATCCAACGACAGCACAACATTATCCATATTTTCATTGATATAATCAATTTTTTCAGCATCCAGCAGTAAGCCATTGGTGGTAATGGTAAGCCGGAAATGTTTTCCGGTTTCAGCGCCGCGTTTCCGCGCATAATCCACCGTCTGTACCACCGTATCCCATGCCATCAGCGGTTCACCGCCAAAGAAATCCAGTTCTATATTTTTACGTGCGCCCGAACGTGCAATCACAAAATCAATCGCCTTTTTGGCAACTTCCGGCGGCATAATCCGGCGTCCTGTGCCAAAATCGCCAGTAGAAGCAAAACAGTAATTGCAGCGCAAATTACAGTCATGCGCAACGTGCAGGCACAAGGCTTTCACTGGCGCATCCGTTGGGATATACCGGCTGACATCAATATAATCATCATCTGCAAAAAGCTGCCCAGCTTGTTTTAAAGCATATAATTCCTGGTAAGCTGTGCGGAGTTCATCTTCTGGTATATTGGACAATTTGTCAAAAAGCTGTTGCGGGCATTCTTCGCTCATGGTTTCATCAATCAGCCCAGCAAGCTGATATGCGGCATCATCCAGCACATGGACAGAACCGCTGTTGGTATCGAGTAAAAAATTGATCCCTTTTTTTGAATAGCGATGGATCATAAAAATATCCTCTCCGTTGCGTGTATAGATTTTTTTGGGGCAAAACGGCGGGGCGCACCCCAAGGCACGCCCCGCAGCCAGCAAAATTATTTTTGCTCACATTTCTGGTTTGCCACCGTGCAGGAAGTCTTGCACGCGGACTGGCAGGAAGTCTGGCATTCGCCGCAGCCGCCATGAGCTGCTGTCTGCTTGAGGGTTGCTGAAGTCAAAGTTTTGATATGTTTCATGGATATTTCCTCCCATTTGTTTTTTTCCGCTTCATGCCCGCGCCGAGCATTCCGCCGGATAATGTCGTGATAACACTGATGGCAAAGTTGCCTAAAATACGTAACAGATTAATCGGTTCACCAATCCAAAGCAAGCTAAGCAGTGCCAAGCAGACGAAAAGCAAGCCGCCTGCGGCAATGCCCCATAAAAGCCTGCGCCCAGCCGCCCGCCGCGCCGCCAGGAAGGATGCACTTAAGCAGCCAATACCTAAGCAGCCACGGGCAAGCACAGGGATTTGCTGGTTTTCTGCTTTGCCGCTAAGCACAAGCAGCGAACCCAATGCCATCAGCAATAAAGTTGCCCCGAAGCCAAGCAATACTGGAATTGCCAATATTTGCGCCACGGGGACGGTTTCTGCCTTTTTCATAAAACAGTTCCCTCCTGCCAAAAAATTTTACCCTTTGCAGTAATCTATTCGGCAGCATGGACTGCTATTACTTTTTTGGCTCTTCTGGTTTTTCCACAGGGACAGCTTCCTTGCCGCGCACAGCCCAACGGTAAAGTTTCAGCTTTGTGCGGTCAGCTGTGGATTCAATGACCAACGTATCATCTTTTATGCTGACGACCTTGCCAATAAAACCGCCAATGGTTGAGATTTCATCACCAACCTGGATGGAATCACGCATTTCTTTTTCTGCCTTGTCACGCTTTTTCTGCGGGCGCACCAGGAAGAAATAGAAAACCACAACAAGCAAGATAAGCGGCAAGAACGTACTGATCATACTGCCATATTGTTCTGCGCTAGGCATTGTTGTTAAAAGTACCATTGCGATACACCTCCTTATCAAATTTCACATAGTATTACTATTATATCTGTTTACCAGGCAAATTACAAGTCTTTTCTGGATATGTGTACTGGAAATCCATTTTGCCCGGCAAAGTTCGCCAGAACAGAAGGGCAAAAGGGCATAAAAAAGCCTGCCAAGGCAGGCAGGAAAACACAAAATTTGACGTATCAGGTTACATTATGATATAATAGGGCTGTCCTCACATTTGGAACACTGGAATCGGCGCTGCTTTTTTACATAGCGGCGGTCAGCTGCACTTCCCCTCGCAGATTCTGCAAGGAAGGAGATGTTGCAAATGTCGATAAGAATTTGGAGATTTATTCTCTGTGCGGCTTTATGGCTGTACATTTTTGCGATAAATGGTTGACCGCTCAGGTGCAAGCTGAACGGTCACCTTAATTTGATCAAGTTTAACCGCTGACCACGCTATGGCAGCGCCTTTTCTGCTTATTATAATAGATATTCTTTGCTTTTGTCAAGTGACAGGATCAGAACACCACAAAAATCAATCTTTCCCTATCAATTTCTATGTTTTTAATCATCCTGAAAATAGTATTCCGTCTGGAACGCTTGACCAACGCAAAACCCTTTCTCTGAATCACCCTACATACCATGGAAAATTTTCTTGTGCCTACGCGTAAAGTATTATAAAATAGAATTAGCATATACTTTTTGAAATGACCTTTTGCCAATAAAGGAGGATATTTATGACCATTCATACCAGCCTTGGATATATTGAGATTGCCCCGGATGTCATCGCTGACATTGCTGGACACGCCGCATCTGCGTGCTTTGGCGTTAAAGGCATGACAGTCCGTTCGGTTTCTGATGGGCTTGCACATTTACTGCGCAGGGAAAACCGCCGCCGTGGCGTCAAAGTCACAGAAGCCGCAGATGGCGGCGTTACCATTGACCTGCATATTGCTGTGGAACATGGCATCAATATTGCATCGGTCTGCCGGTCTATTATCGGCGAGGTGCGGTACTATGTGGAACACCTGACTGGCGTAGACGTCAAAAATGTGGATGTTTATGTAGAAAGCATCAAAGCCGATTGACAGGGAGAGGAAAAGAGATGTGTGTAAAATTGATTGATGGACAGCTGTTCCAACGCATGGTGACCGAAGGGGCGCTTGCCATTGCAGAGAAAAAAGAACAGGCAAATGAATTAAATGTATTCCCTGTGCCAGACGGCGATACGGGAACAAATATGTCACTAACTATGGCATCTGCCATGACAGAAATGCAGCGGCTGCATGAACCCAGCCTTGCCAAGGCAGCAGATGCAGCCGCTTCCGCGCTGCTGCGCGGCGCACGAGGCAATTCTGGGGTTATTCTATCGCTGCTGTTCCGCGGTATGGCAAAAAAATTACGGGAATGCACTGAGGCTGGCGGCTGTGATTTTGCACTTGCGCTGCGCGAAGGTGTAGATGCCGCTTATAAAGCGGTTATGAAGCCTGCCGAAGGCACAATCTTAACCGTTTCACGGGTCGCAGCCCAATATGCTGTGGAATGCTGCCAGGCTGATCCAGAGCTTGCTGTGGAACCTGTGCTGAATGCCATAATAGAACGCGGACAGCAAGCCCTTGCGGAAACCACCCGTCAAAACCCTGTGCTTGCCAAAGCTGGCGTTGTAGACGCCGGTGCGTTTGGGTTTTTGACCATTTTAGAAGGGATGCGTGACGCATATCTTGGTCTTGAAAAAGAACGTGTACTGCCAGAGCAGCAGGTATCCCCTATGGGCGCTGATTTTTCTGCCATTGCGGATGAGGACATCACGTTTACTTACTGCACTGAGTTTATTGCGCAGCGGCGGGATAAAGCACGGAATGTAAGCCGTTTACGGGCTATTTTAGGAGAAATTGGTGATAGTTTGGTGGTTGTGGATGATGATGAAATTGTCAAAGTCCATGTGCATACCGACCAACCTGACCGCGCCCTTGCCGAAGGGCTGAAATTTGGTCCGCTGCTGACCGTAAAAGTGGAAAATATGCGGGAACAGCATACCGCAAAAGTCATTGAAGGCACAGAACCGCGCCAGCGGGTGATTCATGCGCCGGAAAAACGCTATGGGTTTGTTGCCGTTGCCGCAGGCGAAGGACTGAAAAATGTATTCACCGATTTGGGCTGTGATGTGGTAGTACAAGGCGGGCAAACCATGAATCCATCCACCAATGATATCCTATATGCGGTGGATGAAGTGCCTGCTGAAGTCGTATTCGTTTTACCCAATAATAAAAACATCATCATGGCGGCACAGCAGGTTGTGCCATTATCTGAAAAACAGGTTGTGATTGTTCCAAGTGCAAATATCCCACAAGGGATGTCCGCGCTGCTGGCATTTGACCCGAACAACAACCCCGAAGCCAATACCATACAGATGGAAGAGGCGCTTGGCACAGTATCGGCAGGGCAAATCACTTATGCAGCACGCAATTCAGAATTTGACGGCAAGAAAATCAAAGAAGGGGAATACCTGGCGCTCTCTGAAGGCAAATTATGTGCCAATTCCAAACGTCCATTTGACGCCGTGAAAAAACTTGCACGGGAAATGGTACACGATGACAGCGCTTTTGCCACCATTATTTTTGGCGAAGGCGTATCTGAAGACGATGCCGCACGGGTAGAGGAAATTTTCCGTAAGGAAAACCGCGATTTGGAAATCACTGTGATTGATGGCGGTCAACCTGTGTATTATTATATTATTTCAGTAGAATAAAAAATAACTGCGCTCCTGCCTGCCGGAGGTGTTCCCCCTTTGGCAGACAGGGCATTCTTATTGTTTTTCTATCCACAATTGAAGGAATGATTTATGTCTATTTTTGATATTTTTGCGCGGCTGGAAAAGGAACGCGCCGCAAAAGAACCCATAACACCCATCGAGTGGATGGTTGTCGGGCTTGGCAACCCTGGCAGTAAATATGCTGGCACACGGCATAATGCAGGTTTCCGGGCATTGGAAACCCATTGCCGGAAAACCGGCCAGCAAATCAATAAAATGAAATTCCGGGCACTGACTGGCGATGGGATGCTGGGCGGCAAACGAGTTTTATTCTTAAAACCACAAACTTTTATGAATTTATCTGGTGAAGCTGTACGCGATGCGGCAGAATTTTATCAAATCACACCAGAACATATCATTGTGCTTTCAGATGATATTTCTTTGGATGTCGGGCGTATTCGGGTTCGCGGCAAAGGTTCGGCTGGTGGGCAAAATGGGCTGAAAAATATTATTTACCACTTAAAATCAGAGGACTTCCCACGGGTAAAAATAGGTGTTGGCGCAAAACCCCACCCAGATTATGATTTGGCTGATTGGGTGCTGTCCCGGTTCACCGAGGAAGAACAACCTAAAATTGACGCTGCCGCCGAGCGGGCAATGCTTGCAGCCGCTGAAATTATCAGCAATGGCGCTGCCAGCGCTGCACAGCTTTATAACGGTAAAGTATAATTGGGAATGAAAATTTCTCAATATAATAGCGGATACTTCTGGCAAAAAGAGTTAATGCTGTTTTTGCGACTGTGTGCCGCGCGCGGTAGCGCGAAGTGAAGTCTTCTTTGCCTACTTTCTTCTGTCGTTGAATTTTCATTAGGCAACGCAAAAGCCCCGCCACGTGATCAGCGCAGCAGGGCTTTTCTCCTATACGGGTGTCGAAGCCGTAACGGGAGTATCTACAGTA
>CAJUDU010000049.1 GCA_910584935.1 uncultured Butyricicoccus sp.
TTCATGCCCCGTGCCCCCTTTTCCCCTATTATACCACACCTTCCTGACTCATGGAGAATTAAATCAGGGACTCCTATATTTTTGATGATATCTCATTAGCCACTCCCGTTACAACTTTATTATAGCACTTCAACTTTTTGCGGTCACTTTAAAATGGTGATTGACCGAAAATTTTTTCTGAAACCGCGAACCGGATGACTGGCTAGATGCTCTTATGATTAGGCGCACCCAAAAACGCAAAAAAAGAAGCCGTCCTGCATTTACAGCATGACATATCAATCTTCTTTATCCATATCATCTAAAACTGTGCGCCGCATCAAATGCAGTCAATAAAATGAAAGCGGGCGATTTTATGAAAAAAAGGCTTGTGGCGTTCGCCATATCAGTCACGATGTTGCTGCCGCTGCTGCCCATACAGGCACAGGCGGCGGATTATGGGCAATATGGCTTTACTGAGGTCAAAACGCAGAAAGCAAATGATGATACTTATCATTTGCTGAAACACACAGCTACGGGCGCACAAGTGCTGTGGCAGGAAAGCGATGACACGGGACGTGTATTTATGGCGGGTTTTCGTACCCCGCCAACTGGCGGCATGGGTGAAAATCATGTGCTTGAACACGCGCTGCTTTGTGGCAGTGAAAAATATCCAGTGCGTGAACTGATGCACCAACTGGAAAGCACCTCAGTGGCTGACCTCATCAATGCCTACACCTCAGAGGATTACACTTGCTATGTGGCACGCACGCAGAATGAAACAGATTTCTATAACCTGGCTGATGTATTCATGGATAGTGTGCTTCATCCACTGCTGCGCACGGAACCGAATATCTTTCAGCAACAAGGCATTCGATTGGAGTATGCGGACGGGAAAGCACAGTATAACGGTATTGTTTACAGCGAACTGCGGCTGCGCAATCTTGAAACAGAAGAACAGTCCATTAACCTTGTCAGCGATCAAATGTATCAAAACCTGTATGGCGGCGGTTCGCCCGCCCGTGATTCGGGCGGTAAGATACCAGATATCTTCAATCTGACCTATGAGGACGTTATGCGGGTGTACAATACATATTATAAGCCGTCTAATATGCTGATTTATGTGGCAGGCCAGCAGGATATCAGCAAAACTTTGTCTATCCTTGGTAAGGCGCTGGACACGGCAGAGCAAGGCAGCGTGCCGGAAATCACATTTGACAGCAACCCTATCGCACAGCCTGAAACCGTGCAGGAATATCGTATGACAGATATGACAAAAACGGTTGATATCGGTTTTATGGCACATGGTCCGCAAGTGCTTGACCTCAAAAAATCCGATGGCTGGGGCGCGCTGGTTTCCGCACTGTATAAAAAGCTGTGCGAAAAATACCCGGACGCGCAGGCGTATACAGTCGGCGGCTTGGGCGGCGGTATTTACAATGTTGGTTTGATACTATCCGGCATTCCAGCCGCGCAGCGGAATGAAGTGATCGAAACCTTCCGCACCCTGCTTGACGAAATCGCGCGGGATGGGTTGGATGAAAAAACGCAAACCCAAGCGGTAGACAGCCAGAAACGTGAACAGCAATTTGGCAGTGAGGAAATCTTCCAAGGCTTTGCCTACGGCGACGACCCTTTTGCTTGCCTTGGCCGGTCGGCTGTGTTGGAAGCTCTGAAAAAGGACAATGGCTATTTTAAAACCCTTGCCGCTGAATGGCGCGACACACCATACCAAACCATTGTCATTGTGGCCAGCGGCGAAAAGAAGAAAGCGATCTCTGAACCGCAGGTTTCCGGCGCACAGCTTGAACAGGTGAAAAAAGATACAGAAGCTTTTAACACATGGGTCAATACGCCTGCCTCGCCGGAGGCGATTGCCAGCCTGCCACAGCTTCCACTGCGCGAATTTGAGGGTGACCCAGTTTCCTATGACCAAAAAAATGAGCAGACAGACGGCATCTCCTGGTATCGTACAACAGATGAGGCTGCCGAGCCATCGTTTACACTGCAATTCCCTATCGCGGCAAAAGCGGACGATTTGCCCGCATGGTGCCTGCTGTGTGAATTGTTGAATGATTCTATAAGGAGCACTGGCGCTTCAGCCTGGTGCGGTGTTAGCGCCAATGAGAAAGCAGCCGACCAGGAAATACTGTATCCCACATTTGCCGTGAGCGGCACTGGAGAGTCAGGCAAGGTGAGTGAAGCAGTACAGGCAGCGGCAGGTTGGCTGTCTGACCCGCCGCTGCACGATACCGCATCCCTCCGGGACTTTCTAACCAAACGTGTGGCACAACTGCGCAGTATTTACTCTGACCCATATTCGACCGAATATTGCTATTACCTAATGGCACAATCCCAACCCGAACGCTTCCTATGCGGCGCGCCCACTGGTTTTGACAATTCCTCGCCGCGCTATAAAGCGTTTGTCGACGCGGCAGCCGCTAACCCGGACGGCGACGCAGCACTGCTTGCGCGGCTGCGTGGGCTGATGGCATCCGCGCTCCAGCGCAGCGGTATCGCGGCGGATTTCACCGGAAGTGACACAGATTATTACGCATTCCAAACGGCGGCGAAAACGATTCTTGCCCCGCTGCCTGAAGGGCATGGTGTTTCCTCCTGTGAATTTCTGCCCGGCGGCTGGCCAAGTGCGTTGGTCGTGTGCTCCAATGCGCAGGATTCCACCCACGTTATGCAGTTCATTAGCTGGTCTGATGAACAGGATATGGCTGCACTGCGTGTGCTGGCCAAAGTGCTGAAGGCAAAATACCTGCTGCCTGAACTGCGCGACCGTCTTGGCGCTTATGGCGCGAATATATCGGTTGAGGCGGAGCATTTCAGTTTTTCCAGTGCAGGCGGCGTGCCGATTGATACAACGATTGAAGTCTATCAGCGGGCAGCAGATTGGCTGCGCAATTTGTCACTGACAGAAAATGAGCTAAATGGCTATATTATTGGTGCGCTCCGAGATTATGACGATAGAGCAAAATGGTCGCGCACAAGTGCGCTGGATATCGCACAATCTGGCTTGACCCAATCGGATTACGCGCGCGAACGCGCGGAAATCCTCAGTGTGACAACCGAGCGGCTGAAAGCCTGCGCCCCTTTGCTTGACCAGATGCAAACACAGGGTCATGTATTTGCACAGACAACAAAGGCAGCAGAAAAGAACACCAAATATCCTTTTGCCTGTCGTGTTGATGCGGATACAGGTGTGGAAACGCCGTTGTTGCTGCCAGATATCGCAGAATCTCCCGACCAGACGCCGCTCACACGCGGCGGCATGGCTGCGTTGCTGGCGCAGAACCTGCGTGACCAATCAGCGGCTGAACAATCAGGGCTTGCACGGTTCAGCGATGTAGCCCTGGGCAGCGAAACAGCAGATGCACTTGCCAAGCTGCATGACCGCGGTTTGCTAAACGGCTACCCGGACGGTACATTCCGTCCAGACCATCCCATCACACGTGCGGAGTTCTGTGCAATTGCGTCAACGCTATTGCGGGACGGCACATCAAGTGCTGTGCCGGCATTCACCGATGTGCCTGCCAGCCACTGGGCATATGGCGTGATTTCGCGCATGGCGGCACAAGGCATCCTCTTAGGCGGCGGGGATGGTACGTTTCGTCCTGAAAGCCCCATCACACGCCATGAGGCAACCCTTATTTTGCGCCGGCTCGCTGGGGCGTAATAAAATATTTATTCTTCCACTGAGGAAAATGTAAAATGTGGTAAAACGCAATGGCTTAAAGGGGCAGCAATAACCGTACTGATATACAAAAAAGAGGGGAAAGCTGAATACTTTCCCCTTCTTTTTTCGTCAAAACGGTTCAATATATCCCTCGCCGTCCTCTGCAAGTGATTTGACCGCCAGTCCGGCGCGCTCACCTGGATTGTCTGAAACCGAAACCGCATCGGTCAGCGTTTCACGTGCTTGACGCGGTAACGAAAAAAACCGCTCCATTGCGCAGGTGTCATGCCCCAACTCGTTCAGAAAATTGAATGGGATATGCCCTGAAACCTTTTTCTTGTCCATACACAAACCTCCTTTCGGTTTCAGTATGCGCCGGAAACGCGATATCATCAGCCGGAAAAAAGGTGCCGCTTTATATTTTGTTTAGAAAGCATTTTTAAAAAGATTAGGGCTGTTGTTGCAATCTGCCTCCGGTTTGCCGTATAATAGAAATACTCAAAATCAGGAGGCTCTCTTTCATGACAGATACTATTGTTGCCATTTTGGCAAAAGAACTAAATCAAAATATAACCCATGTTGAAAATGTCGCAAAATTACTCGATGAAGGGAATACTGTCCCATTTATTGCCCGCTACCGCAAGGAAATGCATGGCACAATGGATGACCAAACCATCCGCACCTTGGCAGACCGGCTGCAATATCTGCGCGGGCTTGAAACCCGCCGCGCAGAAGTCAAAGAAGCCATTGCCGCGCAGGAAAAACTAACCGATGAACTTTCCGCCGCGATTGATAAAGCGCAAACCCTTGCCGAAATTGATGATTTATATCGCCCATTCCGCCCCAAACGCCGTACCCGCGCTTCGGTTGCCCGTGAACGGGGATTGGAACCCCTTGCCGCTTTGCTGCGCGATACCATTGGACAAGGTATGCCCGCAGAAGAAGCCGCGCTGCCGTTTGTCAATGCGGAAAAAGAAGTCCTTACTCCACAAGATGCGCTTGCCGGCGCACAGGATATCCTCGCGGAGGATTTAAGTGATGATGCCGATGTCCGGAAACGTCTGCGCGCACTGCTTTTCCGCACTGGTATTCTGCATACCACAGGGGAGGAGGATGGCACTTATGCCATGTATCATGATTTTTCTGAACCTGTACAAAAAATACAAAGTCACCGTATCCTTGCCATTAACCGTGGCGAAAAAGAAGGGAAACTGAAAACCAGTTTATCGGGCGATGACGCAATGACACAAATGATTTTGCGCGGCGCGCTCATCCGTGCAAAAAACCCATATATTGATATTCTGACCGCTGTGTGCGAGGACAGCTATAGCCGTCTTATTTTCCCTTCGCTGGAACGCGAAATTCGCAACGACCTCACCGACGCCGCCAATGAACAAGCCATTAAAACTTTTGCACTCAACCTGCGTCCTTTGCTGATGCAGCCCCCAGTCAAAGGGAAAGTTACCCTTGGGTTTGATCCCGCCTACCGCACAGGCTGTAAACTGGCAGTTGTCGATGAAACCGGCAAAGTGCTGGAAACTGCTGTTATCTATCCAACCCCGCCGCATAAAAAAATAGAGGAATCGAAAAAAACCCTGCACCAGCTTTGTAAAACCCATGGCATTACTGCGATTGCAATCGGCAATGGCACCGCTTCTAAGGAATCTGAAATCTTTATTGCGGATTTTATCAAAGAATATGATGGAAATCTTGCTTATATGGTCGTCAGTGAAGCTGGGGCTTCGGTTTATTCCGCTTCCAAGCTCGGCGCGGAAGAATTCCCGGATTATGATGTGTCATTACGTTCGGCTGTATCCATTGCACGCAGGCTGCAAGACCCGCTTGCTGAACTTGTGAAGATTGACCCGAAAGCGATTGGTGTTGGGCAATATCAGCATGATATGCCCCAAGCCCGCTTAGGAGAAGCGCTGGACGGTGTTGTAGAAGATTGTGTCAGCTCTGTCGGCGTGGATATCAATACGGCTTCTCCGGCGCTGCTTGTCCGCGTTGCAGGCGTCAGCAAAGCGGTTTCTAAAAATATTACCGCTTACCGCGAGGCAAATGGACGGTTTTCCAGCCGGAAACAACTGCTCAAAGTCAAAGGGCTTGGTCCAAAAGCTTATGAACAATGTGCTGGGTTCTTACGGGTGCCTGATGGCGAAAATCTTTTAGACCGTACCGCTGTACATCCGGAATCTTATGCCGCCGCAGAAACTTTGCTGACTTTAACCGGCTATACTGCGGCTGATGCCGCAAATGGCAAACTGACAGACCTTTTGCCGCGCATTGACCAGCTTGGACGTGAAGATGCTGCTTCCCGCTGTGGTGTTGGCGTGCCAACACTGATGGATATTGCCGGGGAATTGCAAAAGCCTGGACGTGACGTCCGTGAGGCATTGCCCGCGCCTGTTTTACGTTCGGATGTCCTTGCGCTGGAGGATTTAAAACCTGGTATGGATTTAATCGGCACGGTGCGCAATGTGACTGATTTTGGCGCATTTGTCGATATTGGTGTGCATCAGGATGGACTTGTTCATATTTCAGAATTGTCCCATAAATTCTTACGCCACCCATCTGAGGCGGTAAAGGTTGGGGATGTCTGCACGGTGCGTGTGCTGTCTGTCAATCCGAAAAACCATCGTATTTCGCTTTCGATCAAACAAGCGGGAAAGGTATAATCCCCCCTGATTTTCTGATATTACCCTTCTTTTTATGATGAATCTGGATTTCGATGCCACTTTGATGGGATTCGGATACAATCTTGATGCAACTTGCAGCTATACTCTTATTTGTAAGGAAAACAGGATGCAATCCAAATCTATTATCTGGATGCCGCTTTCACAAGGGGGTTCCAGAACGCTAAAATCCATTTTTATCACAAGGAGGTTATCTATTTTATGAACTGTAAACCATGTGCTGTGCTCGCTTTTGCCGCTTTATTGCTGGGCGGATGCAGTCAGGCAAATGCTTCCCCAAACAGGCCTGCCGCAAGCACTATCCCTACACATTATGCTGAAACCATTGGAAATACTATCTTTGACCTTTCGCCGGAAATCCCAGATGGTTTTGATGTCACAGCGATCCCAAAAGTCGAAATCAAGACAATCCAAAGCAGCGACCGTGAAATGGCTTTTAACACTTATGCGGTTGGCAAAACCATTACAAAGCAGGAATTTACCCCCGCAACGGATGACCCAGATTCTACAGCTGGGCAGTATTCTTACCGCTTTCAGGATGGTGGAAATCTTTGTGCTGGCGGAACGACTTCCAGCTATTATTCCGCTTTTGGATATTACTATTCCCATTTGCTATATGACCTTGAACGGTCAACACAGCCTGCCGCTTTCCCATTTGCTACAATTGCTGATGCGGAACAAGCAGTCACTGACGCAATCCATAACTTTGGGTATGAAGGCGAATTTGCTTTTCAGTCTATCCCGTTGGATTTTGAAACCGCAAAAACACTGGATACAAAAATCAAAAACCGTGCAGCAGAAGGGGAAATTGATAAAAACAGTTATAACCCCAACTGGACAGCAGATGATAACGCTTATATCCTTTATGGCACACAAAAAATCGGGGGGCTTCCTGTATTCTATGACCCGTATTTCTCCGCCCAGATTGCCGCACTTGACACCCCTTTTAATCATACCATCCAAGCCATATCTACTGCCAGGGGATTGGAATCTTTACATATGACCTGTTTGTTCGATTATACCGAAACAAAGGATAGAATCCCTATCCTGCCTTTTGAGGATATTGCGCAGGCAGTCAGCCAAAAACTAAACCGGCAGGATTGCGCTGAACCTTATCAGGTATATCGTGCAAAGTTATTTTATGGCGTGCATATCCCTGCTGTTTGTACCACTTTAGATGCGTTCCCTATGTGGTATTTTGAAGTTAACGACCCACAAAACACCAAGCATCCACTCGTTGTGTTAATCAATGCCGCAACAGGTGTGGATATTGCTATATAAGAAAAAGCCGCGAAAGCCTTGTCCTCCCTTATGCAGGACAAGGCTTTCGCGTGCCGCACGAGCGATATTGCATATATACGTTAAGGCGCGCCAGTTCTGCCCTCCCTGATTCAGGGCAGAACTGGCGCGCCGGGTCTGGGGACGATGTCCCCAGTGGGGTGCAGGGGCAAAGCCCCTGCCGCGGGGTATGGGGCGAGCAGCCCCATCAGCGTATGAAATTCATCATGGTGCGCGGATGGGTTTCAGGTGGGTCAATCTTGCCTTTGGCAGCATCAATCACCTTGACCATCCATGCAATGTTACGCGCTAACTTCTCGATGACTTCTATGCCCTCGATGTCTTGCAGCGCTTCTCCTTTGTTTGCACCATGTACCGCGTTCCAATAATCTGATGTCACAATGACCATCTCCATGGCATCCATCAGCCCCAGAAGCTGTTGGTATGTTTCCATGCCGCCGGAACGGCGCAATGTGCATAACGCCGCACCTACTTTGTGATGGAATTGATTTTCACCACAGCAAGCCGCCAGCATTACTCTGTCCATTACACATTTCATATTGCCGGCAATGCCGCCATGATATACCGGCGAGGCTAAAATAATCCCATCCGCTTCAATACACTTGTCGATGATTTCATTTACCATATCATCCTTCTGAATACAATGAATTGAACCTGTGTCCAAACAATGATAGCACGCTAAACAGGGCTTTACCTGCGCGCCTGGCTGCAATACCTCAAATTCTATCCCTTCTGCCGCAAATACTTTGCCCATGCGCTCTAAACATAACGCATTGTTGCCATCTTTGCGCGGACTCCCATTGATTGCTACTACCTTCATGATAATCCCTCTGCTTTCTTTTTCCGTTTTTCCGCACTGCGCAGCAATAAAATTCGGTTGAGTACCGGTCCCATCAGCAGCGTAATGCAAGTCATATATAACCATAACATCAGCACAATAATTGCGCCCAATGAACCATATAATAACGAATACCTTGCAATATTATCCACATAAAATGAAAAACATACAGATATCAAAATCCAGCTGCAAAATGACAGCGCTGCCCCCGGCAAAACTTGCCGCCATGAAAGCCGTATATTGGGCAGCAATTTATTTACCAGCAAAATAAACAGGAAGATAATACACATCGCAACCGGCATTGCCGCGCTTTCCACCACATTTGTTACTACATCTGGCACTGGCAGCCATTTACGGATCATCCGGAACGCTGTGCGCCCAAATACAACAAGCGCTAATGTTCCAATAATAGACAGCAAAAAACCACACGTGAAGACAAGCGACAGTACCACTTGATATACCATGCCTTTGCGCTCCCGCACATGATAAATCTCATTGACTTTGTACATCAGCGACCGCACCGCCCGCGATAAAAAATAAATCGTCAGCACTGTGCCGATTAACATCGGGCTGATGCGTGGCTGCCATGCCAAATATGTCATATAACTGCGGATAATTGACTGCACACTGATTGGCAAAAACCGCGTCACCATCTCAATCTCATCTTTCGATAGGTTCAGCAGTGAAAACCCTGCCGTGATAAACATCAAAATCGGACAAAATGAAAACAACAAAAAATAAGATAACTCTGCTGCAGCCTGCGGGATATTCTCTGTGAAATACAAAACAGCTAAATGCCGGAGTACCCATAAAATATTCCGTTTTTTCTCCATGCTTGCCCCTCTTTCTGCTTTATCCTATCAGTTTTTCCTGTTTTCACCGTATCATGCCGGATACCCCTAAAATTTTTTCGTTATCTGTGCAAAATTCCTCTTGATTTTTCGAACGGGTGTTGTTATACTGATATCGAACGCAAATTCGAGGTGATCTTATGTTCGATAAATCGGAAGCCTGCTGTTTTTCCGGGTATCGCCCGGAAAAATTTAACCTGCCGCAAGACCATACCGCCGCTATGCTTGCGCCCGAACTTGAAACCGCTGTGCGCCATGCTGTGCAAGACGGTTATCGCTTATTTGTCACCGGCATGAGCCGTGGTTTTGATTTATGGGCAGCACAAACCGTATTGCGGCTGCGACAGGAAATGCCTGTCAAGCTGCTTTGTGCCATCCCTTTTGACCGGCAGTCTCAAGGCTGGGAACCTGAATGGCAAACTCTT
This sequence comes from uncultured Butyricicoccus sp., assembly GCA_910584935.1. Lineage (GTDB taxonomy): Bacteria > Bacillota > Clostridia > Oscillospirales > Butyricicoccaceae > Butyricicoccus_B. Next base: position 9,771 of record CAJUDU010000049.1, read on the forward strand.
TATCATGAAATCCTTTTGAACGCGGATTTTGTCCAGTCTTTATCCCATGAATATACCCCAGACTGCTTTTTTATCCGCAACCGCTTTATGATAGAAGGATGCAGCCGCTTAATCTGCTGGTATGACGGCTGCCCTGGCGGTACCCGCTTTACCGTACAGTGCGCCAAGCGGCGCGGGCTGGAACTGGTCAACTTGGCTGACCGGTAGCTCTGCCTGTTCCATACGGGCTGAAAACGGCACAGTTTTGCTCCTGTGCCGTCTTATGTATCCAAACCGGTTTCACCAACGCGATTGCCGTACCTGCCGTTCGCGCCGGAAAATAAAACTGCGAAGCTCGGCTTCTGCATAGCCTTTTAACCCATTAAACTCACAGCCATGTCCATATATCGTTTTCTTATGTTCCTCAATCACATCCTGCCGCAAAATCTTGATGGTCAGCCACAATGGTTTTCTTGCCTCAAGGAACTGGAATTTCATAAGCGCGCCAACTGGCAGGGCATAATCACAAACAAAATAAATCCCCCCTGCACTAATATTCCGGGTGACAGCTGGGATTTTGGACGCTGGCGGGCGTTCAGCGCCGGGTGGGATGAGCACACTGCTTAATTCTAAATTCATTTCCAAAGGCAGTTTTAAATCCTGCCGCCGCTGGTCAACCTCTAAAATCTCCAAAACATCACACTGCACCGATTGCCGTTCATCAGAAACATACATCGGCGCGAATAACCTGCATTGGCTGCGAATTAGCCCGGAAACTGAATCGAAAAATACAACAATAAATGTTTCAAACTGTTGGCAGTCAAAATCTCGGGGAACCATAAGCAGGATATTGTCTGAGGGGTCAAAAAATACTGACGCTTCACAGAGCGGCTGCCCTGCCGGCGTGAGGACTTCTGCCTTTTGGCAGTTGGTTGATATTTCCACCTTGGATTCCTCCCAAATTGTGCCCCACCCAATGGGACATCTGATAATTTCCACTTATCATTATATAGAAAAACGCCCATTCAGGCAATAGGCAAAATAAAAATCCCATCATAATCACTTTTTATTTCCCTTAAATAAATGAATCATCGCCGTTCAACAAAGAATCACAAATAATTGTTTTCATGTACTGTTTGCGGATTTGGGATTGCAATGCCAAAGTATAGAATAGAAAACAAACATATTATTTGCAGATATGACAAGTTCCTCTGCTATCTTTGATGACTTTCGATGCAATCCTGATGCAACATAGATACAACTTTCAGTTATACTTTATATAGGTCAAGAAAATGGCGTATATACTAAAATGATTAAAGTTCATTATTGTGCGGAAATATCATGAAATAGAACACAAGTCTTGTGTTATGTTTGCATTTGCTGTTTTATTGCTGCGTTTATAATGGGATGGGAAAATCCTTTCCTTATAACCAATTGTTAATGCAATGCCTGCGAATTTGGAGATTGCAATACTCCCACAAAAAACAAAAATCAAACATCTATGGGCAAATTTCATATCACATTGACAATGCCATGGATTCATGAGAAAATTATTTTAACAGCCACAAAGGAGGTTCTATACCAATGAAATGGATGAAAAAAGCAACCTGTACCCTGCTTGCAGGGCTATGTCTGATTCCTGCCGCCAGCGCTGCTGGAACAGGCAATTTATCAGCAGAAGGGGCAAAAGCCTATCTGGATATCCTGGACGCGGCACAAGATCCACTTGGTATCGCGTGGATGACTCAGGAACAGGGCATTTTAACTGATTTGTACAGCGGACTTGCCGCGGCGCGGCTGATCGATTTTGATGGCGATGGCATACCAGAACTTTATTTATGCGCCTCTGATAATCCAGATATGCCGCTGAAACAACATGTTTACACGTGGGATGGTGCTAAAATCATTGATTTGCAGGCGCCGGAATCTGTCAGCAATTTTGCAAACGATTTGTCCCCGGAATATCTTATTTATGAAGACACGCAAAAAGCCTACCTTGTCGATGGGCATGAAGTGATGAATGGCGGCGTGGTTACTTATTACTCCAAAAAAGGCGACAAGCTGCAAGCTGCGCTGCAATATACCGATGCGGAAGCCGAAAATCCGGACGGCACATGGGTCGCCCATGCCTGCACGCTGGATGGGAAACCTGTTTCTTATGAAGAATTGAGCCAAACGCTTCAGGCTTTTACTGCTGGAATGGAAACCTATGAACAAAGTTTTTGGTGGACTGTTGGCGAATACAACAATCCTGAACCTGTTATCCTGGAAACCATCCGTCAGCTAAAAGAAGTGGCACAGCCTACCGCGACTGTTTCCACTGCAAAAGTAACGCTGGATGGCAAACCGGTAAAGCTGGATGCCTATACGATCGCCGGGAATAATTATTTCAAACTGCGTGATCTCGCCGCCGCGCTGAATGGTACATCAAAACAATTTGATGTGGCTTGGAACAGCACCCAGAACCGGATTGACTTAACCAGCGGCTTAAGTTACAGCGGCACACAACCGATTGCTTCCCTGCTTACAAACCAGCCTGCCATGCCAGCCAGCGCGGCGGTTTGGCTGGATGGTAAAGCTTTATCCCTGAAAGCCTATACCATTGCAGACTATACCTATTTTAAACTGCGCGACCTTGGCCAAGCGATGGATTTTGCTGTCGGCTGGGAAAACGGCACAGTTATCCTGGATACTGCAAAACCATACAGCGAATGATCTGAAAAAAAGGTGGCAAGCCCTTTCAAATGAGGCTATAATAAAAGGCGGCATCCGCGGGTTCACTGCGGAAGCCGCCTTTCTTAAAAAATTTTGACTGCGAGGGGAATCCAAAATGTTTGAAACCATAAAATCCATTGCAAGGCAAGCTGGGGTAATCGTTTTATCCGCGGATGCGCCAGGCGTCCACGAAAAAGACAGCCGCCGCAATCTGGTCACACAATATGATATCCAGGTTCAGGAATTTATCCGCCGCCAATTGTTGGCTGCTTATCCGGCGTCCCACTTCATTGGTGAGGAAAATAATGCGCAGGATGACGCCCTGCATGGGTTGGCATTTATTGTAGACCCAATTGATGGCACGGCAAATTTTGTGCGGAGTTATCGGGCTTCTGCCATTTGCATTGCCGCCGTGCAAGACGGCGTTCCTACCTGTGGCGTTGTCTATGACCCTTATACAAACAGCTTATTCTCCGCCCAAAAAGGCCATGGCGCTTGGCTCAATGGGCTGCCCATCCATGTCAGTGATATGCCGCTTGCGGAAAGCATTGTCTGCCTCGGCACAGCGTCTTACTATGCCGATACATTTGACCATACCTTCCGGCTGGCACGCGCACTGTTTGACGCGGCGATGGATTTGCGCCGCTCTGGTTCCGCTGCGCTGGATCTGTGTTATGTCGCCTGTGGGCGGGCAGACTTGATGTTTGAAGCCCGTTTATGCCCTTGGGATCATGCCGCAGCCGGGCTAATTGTTGCCGAAGCAGGTGGACGTATCAGCCAGTTTTCGGGTGCGCCTGCCTCGCTGACCGAAAAATGCTCTATCATTGCGGCAAATCCGCACGCATGGCAGGAATTCTTTGACCGGGGTTTTAATGTGCTATGAAAAAATCTGTTTTCCTGCCTGCGGTGCTTTGCACCGCCTTATGGGGCAGCGCTATCCCAGTGGTGAAACGCGGCTATGAAATTTTCTGCATTGCCGGGGACGATACCGCCGCACGGCTATTTTTCGCTGGGATGCGGTTTACCATTGCGGGGCTGCTTGTGTTGCTGATTGTGCTCATCCGGCGTGAAACGCCGTTTTTCCCCAAGCGGGATGCCCTGCCGGGTATTTTATCCTTATGCGCGGTGCAAACGGTGATGCAATACGTGTTTTATTACCTTGGGCTGGGTAATACGACCGGTGTACGCGGTTCGGTTTTAAGTGCAACTTCCACGTTCTTTGCGGTTATTGCTGCCCATTTTGCTTTTGCCGATGACCGTTTGACCCTGCGGAAAAGCATTGGCTGTATGATCGGTTTTGCTGGTGTCATTGTGATTTTATCCAGCGCTGGGTTTGGCGGGCAGCCCATCACCCTGATAGGGGAGGGCTTTATGCTGCTCAGCGCAGTCGGACAGGGGTTCGGCGCTGGCATCAGCCGCCGCATTACGCCTGGGCGCGACCCTATAGCCATCACGGGTTGGCAACTCAGCATTGGCGGACTTATTCTGCTGCTGATTGGGCTTGCCGGCGGCGGCGCAGGCGGGATTACCATCACATTGCCTGGCATACTGGTGCTTGGGTATTTATCCCTGCTCAGCGCGGCTGCGTTCACCATTTGGACAATGCTGCTCAAAGAACATCCTGTGGGCAAAGTCACTGTTTATATGTTCCTGATCCCTGTGTTCGGCTCTTTGCTCAGCGCTGCAATTTTGCAGGAAAATGTATTCACATTTCGTAATTTATGCGCTCTTGTTTTGGTCTGTGCCGGTATCTTTACCGTCAACCACAGCAAGACATAAAACTGGTTATCACGCCAAAAATACATAGCTTTATGAAAATATGCGGCGGCAGCCTCCGGTAAAAACTCGGAGGCTGCTTGTATAAACCGATATTTTCTGGCTATATTAAAGAATGGAAATTATAAACAGCCTGGGCAGGGTGCAAGAAAACGGCCCCGATTCATCCGGCAATTTTGCAGGAATGCACAAAGCAGCTTGCGAAAAAACCATGACATACCATGTTCCCCTTGTGGAAGTATACGAAAAACCGTCTGCCCTCTTGCAGCCGCCCAGCATATGTTGTAGAATAGCAGCAACGCCAAACCAACGAATTTATGGAAACAAAAGAAGGTGTTTTTTTCAAATGGAACAGTTTATGAAAGGGACTTCTGCCGTCCATGTCCGCGGCGCAAATGCGAACCGCTGGGACTTATATAAATGCCGTTATATTGATGACACAATGTTATCTTATACGCTTCAAATGCATGATGTGGAAAACTGCCGCATGGCTTTGATGCAAGTGATCAACCGGCTGTTACACCATATGCAGGTCGGCTTGCTGGCAACGTGCAGCGGTACGGATGATGCAGCTTCTTTGCAGCTGGCTGCATGTTATCCAGATGGGCGTATGCTGAAACGCGGCACACATTGCGCATTCGTTGCACTGGATAGCTGTTTTGAAGGGCTCCAGGGCATTACGGATACCATGGGTTTCCGTTTGGCAGGCTTTGAAGAACAGGCATCCAGTGATGCGATTTTCCGTACCTTGCTGGAACAGGATGGGATGCAAGATGCGCTTTTGGAAATCTCTTGCCGCCGTTTTGCAGAAGGCATTCTTTATATCCGATTGAATGCTGAAAAAACAGATGAAGCCGAAATTGTCGGTATGATTTCTGCTGCGGTTCATGAATGCGACGGTTTGCTGCAAGTGAATGGCTAAATCCCACCTTAAAAAACAAAAAAAGAAATAGAAACGCGTTTCCATAAGAAAACATGGAAACAATAAAGAACCCTGTCTTTCCTGGTGAAGGACAGGGTTTTTTCGGTTATTTTATCTTGGGTTCCAGGTGGCTTTGATGTGCGTTGCGGAATGCTTTTGGCGAGATTCCAACCCGCTTGATAAATAAATTTGTTAAACTGCTGCCTGTACTGTACCCAACTTCACAAGCGATTTCTGAAATGGTTTTCGATGTGCGGACGAGCAATATTTTCGCACGGTCTATGCGGGTATTGATGACATATTCCATCGGGGAAAACCCTGTTTGACGCTTGAAACTATGGGAAAAATAACATGGACTTAAACAGGTCATATCAGAAAGCCCTTGCAGCGTCAGCGGCTCCCCAACATGGGCGCGGATATATTGGATTGCATCATCAATCGGATTATTTTGTGTCTGTTCCTGCCGGGTTTGCGTATATAGCTGTTCAAATAAACGATAAATCCGCATAGATGTGTCAAATGCGCTTTCAATTCCATTGTGGACATGGAATTGCACCATATCATAAAGCTGGCTGCCAATGGCCATATTGCAGTCGCGCCGCATCAGCCATCCATAGGTATCAATGATTGAATGTGCCAGCGCATGGGCGTTAGAACCGTCAAAATGCAGATATAAAAACTCCAGTCCATTTTCTGCCTGGTAATAATGTGGCTGGGAACAATCCATCAAAAGAATATCCCCACGTTGGGCGCATTTATGCTCCCCCTGATATTCCACATGGAATTTCCCTTGCCGGATATATGCCAGCAGCAAAGGCGGATAAAAATCCCGCCGGATATAGTAATTTTCAGTACAGAAATAATGCCCGCACCATGTTGGATAAAAAAACAATTGTTGTGCGGTTTCTGACGGCATGAAGGAAAAACAAACAGATTGCGGCAAAATGCCAGGATCAACACTTTTCATATCTTACAGCAGCCTCCTGAGAGTCGGCAGACGCCTCATAAAAACATTCCCAAAAGCAAAACCAGTGAACTTTCGCGCAAATGGGAACATCTTATTATACGTCTGATTTTTGATAAATCTGAAGAAAGCAAAATAGATGAATTTTAGGGCAAATAGAAGCATTTACACTTGCTTGATTATAGTCTATAATAAACACAACGAAAACGAAATAGGCAATTCAAACAAAATAGACGCGGATATTCCAGTCTAATTGACTAATTTCGTTAGGGAACCGTTGAAAGCAAAATCAATAAATTATGGTCAGGAAAGTGAGAGGATCGATTATGTTGATCGGCGAAAAGAAAATTGCAAGGCCTCTGCGTTGGGGCATCGTTGGCGGCGGGCGCACAAGCGGCGTTGGTTATAAGCATCGTTTGGGTGCTATGCGTGACAACACATCGTTTGTTCTGAAAGCGGCTGCGTTTGACCTGGATTATGAGCGCTGTGTTGATTTTGGCAAGGCGTTGTGCATGGATGAGGAACGCCTGTATCCAGATTACAAAACCATGTTTGAAGCTGAAGCAAAACGTGAAGACGGCATCGAAGCAGTTGATATTGCAACCCCAAACTTCCAGCATTTTGAGGTTTGCAAAGCTGCGCTGGAAGCTGGGCTGCATGTGATCTGTGAAAAGCCCTTGTTCTTTGAGGTGGAACAAGGGCTGGAAATTCAGAAACTGGCAGAAGAAAAAGGCAAGATTGTTTGTGTCACTTATGGTTTTTCCGGGTTTGACCTGCTCAGCCAAATGCGCCATATGATTCTCAATGGTGATATTGGCGAGGTTACAATGGTTGACCTGCGTTATGCCCATGGTTTTGGCTGTGATCCTACTGGTGACACCCAGGCAGAAGGTCAGAAATGGCGTGTTAACCCGGCAAAAGTCGGTCCGTCTTTTGTGTTGGGCGACCTTTCCACCCATACATTCTACATTTCCGAGCTGGTTTGCCCACAGCTGAAATTAAAGCAAGTCCTTTGTGACCGTCAGAGCTTTATCAAGAGCCGTGCACCGCTGGAGGATAATGCGTATGTCCTGATGCGTTATGAAAATGGTGCTGTCGGTCGTATGTGGGCTTCCGCGGTGAATGCTGGCGATATGAGCAGCCAAACCGTCCGCATTGTTGGCACAAAGGCTTCTCTTGAATGGAATGATATGCACCCAGATGAACTGAAATATGAAGTACAGGGTCAGCCAATCCAGACATTGGTACGTGGTGTGGATTACCTGTGTGATGAAGCGCTGGAATATGAACGCCTTGGCGCACTGCATTATACTGGGCTGATTGAATCCTGGTCTAACCTGTATAACCGTTTTGCGGTTGCCATGGACGCGAAAAATCGCGGCGATGAAGAAACACTCAAAAACCTGGTATATCCAGACTTGGCGCATGGCATTGATGGCATCCGCTGGGTAACCAAGTGCGTTGAATCCGCTGACAAGGGCGCTGTTTGGGTGGATTTTGAATAAGACCACTGTTTCTCTTTATTCCTTGTTTCCGTGCCGCAGGAACGCGGCACGGAAGCTCCCTTCAAATATGATTTTATAAAGGAGATTTTTTATCATGCAGCTGGCGATTTGTACCGATGTATTCGCGGATTTATCCTATCCGGATATGCTGGATAAAGTAAAATCTTACGGCA
>CAJUDU010000050.1 GCA_910584935.1 uncultured Butyricicoccus sp.
ATATTTATATTATATCACATTTTTGCGGATTTCGCATTATGCGGTATTGCCTTAACAAAATTATCGACTAAAATTTGTGCATTGAAGTTAGCGACTATTTTTAATATACAGCTTATTGCAACAAAAAAGACACCTTTCAGTGTCTTTTGCAACGGGAAATATAGGTTTTACAGCATATTTTCTGCACAGATAATTGAAATCGCAGTATTGTTATCCTCGCAGACAGGTTGTTTGCCTTTGCGCAGCAAATCGCGCAGTAAAATAAGCGGCAGATAACCTTGCCGGTAGATATCTTGAGAAATAGTTAAATCGACCTCACCTTTTTTCAGCAGCGCTTTGGTATCCTTGGTGACATCATGGGAAATTACCCGGATTTTTCCGACCAGCCCAGCCGTGCGAATCGCCTCCACACAGCCAGCAACGCTGCGGTTTGCCATATAAACGGCATCCGGACGGTTTGGGTGCTGCAAAGCATCCAAAACCTTGCGATAGGTGACGTGATAATCATTATAAGTTTCCGCGACTGTGATTTGTCTGGAAGCAAAACCCAATTCAGAAAGTCGGGCGCAAAAACCATCCAAGCGGCTATGGTGTCCATAAAATTCTAAATTACCTGCTAAAGCGAGGATATGCGCCGTTTTGGGGATGATTTTACTCATCAGTTCCCCCGCAATACGGCCGCTTTTCACATAATCTTGACCGATAAAACACAAACGGCGGCTTTCCGGTAAATCAGAATTAAATGTAATCACAGGAATGCCCTGTTTATCCAGTTCAGCAATTTTGTGTTCAATAGACAAATCATTCAGCGCACACAAAGCGATACCAGATATCCTTTGTACAGTAAAATCATCCAAATATTCATTCACTTCTCCAGGAATATCGGTTTGGCACTCTCGGATAATAACATCTACTTGGGCTTCCTGCAATTCTGCGCGTGCCGCGATAATACCGCGGAGAAACTCGGATTTGGTATAGCCTGACCAATTTGGCAGGATAACACCGAGCTGCAGCGGTGTAAGTCCCAAAGCCTGCCGATGCAATTCGTGTGGGGATAGATAGCCAAGTTCCTGCACAGCTTGGAGCACACGTACGCGTACATCCTCGCGCACATAAGAGCGGTGGTTCAGCACGCGGTCCACAGTACCGCGGGATACGCCTGCATGATTAGCAACCATTTGTATCGTTGGGCGCTTACCCATAAGACATCAACCCCTTTATAGAATCAGTATACCATAAAAACTGTGCATTGCACAATGGCTTTACAGCGGAGGAATTAAAATATCAGCATGAAAAAGGTAAAAATGCTGTGCATAGCACACAAAACAAAACAGCAAGGATTATTGGGATATAAGTCCGAAAAAACGCAATTATCGTGATATTCACAAACAATAATATGAGATATCGCAAGAATGCTGAAAAATGCACACAAAAATTTATGCAGGCTGAAAGAAAACAGACACAAAGAATTGTCTGGATTGTGAAAAAGAAAGAAATGAAAATATTTTTGCGGTATAAATCAAAAAAACAGACAAATATCATATCATACACAACAAAATTTCATAAATATTAATAAATCAAAAATAAAAAATACAGTTGACTTTTCACGTGCTGCGCCGTACAATAAAGTTACAAAAGCACGGAGAAACATTTATAAGCTGCTGGGTGATTCTGGTGGCAAAAAGATTTTTTGAGGAGTGTATATTTTATGAAATTCATGCGTTCTGCTTGCATTGAGCCAATGTATTCTGAAATCCCATTCCTGGACCGTTTCCAGGCAGCAAAAGAGGATGGGTTTGAATATGTAGAATTTTGGAGCTGGACAGATAAAGATTTGGATGCTGTCAAAGCAGCCGCGGAAAAGGCTGGCATTGGTATTTCCGGGTTTAATGGCGATGCGGATTTTTCCCTGATTGACCCAACTCACAAAGAAAAATATCTGGATTTCCTGAAAAAATCGGTTGCCGCAGCACAGAAAATCGGTGCAAAATCGGTAACAATTCATTCCAATGCCTTAGGGGACGGTGGCATTGTTGTCAATCATTATACGGAATTATCCGATACGGTAAAGCTGTGTTCCATGTATGATATGCTGCTGGACTGTGCAAAAATTGCGGAGCAAAGCGGCATTGCCATGAATTTAGAACCGCTGAATATCACCACTGACCATGTGGGTAATTTCCTTGCACATACCCAAATGGCGGCAGAAATGACCCGTCTGATTGGCAGTCCAATGCTGAAAGTGCTGTATGATGTTTATCATATGCAGTTAAATGAAGGGGCAATTTGTGATACGATTAAAGCAAATGCCGACCAGCTTGGGCATATCCATGTAGCCGATGCGCCAGGGCGTCACGAACCGGGTACAGGCGAAATCAATTATGCTAAAGTATTTGCCTGCTTAGAAGAAGTAGGTTATACAGGGCGCATTGGGTTTGAGTTATTCCCAGAAACCGATACCAAAACAGCAGTCAAAGCAATCATGAGTTATTAAGATACCTCCATAGAAAACCGGTATAGCAGAATATGCTATACCGGCTTTTTTGATGCAGACAGGGCATACGTATAAAATATAAATCACTAAAACTGAGATATATAACATGGAACACAGAGAAATCTAACCACCATGAACTGCAAATAAACTTTGCGCAGTAAAAATCCTACAGCATCACACTTGTTTTGGCAGAGTCTAAAACACCTTGTATTGCTTGTTCAGTCGTGATATACTGAAAGCAGATTACATGATGGGCCAAGGCGAAGATGCCGCGCCGGTTGCCCGGAAAGCGAGGAGCATTTGCACAGCGAAAAAATAGCGTTGGATGTTTCAGCCATGCAGGAGTTATTTGGCGTGGACGATGCCAATATAGGAACCATAGAAAAAGGGCTTTCGGTTAGCATATCCGCCCGTGGTGGATATGTAGAAGCTGCCGGTGCAGAAGAAAATGTTCGGCTTGCCATAGAAACCTTGCGCACGCTTGAGAAGATGTATAAAAATGGGGAAGCAATCAATGATTTTGCCGTATCCCGTGCGATTGATTTAGTGCGGGAAGGGCAAGGCGAAGCCATGGTTGCAGCAATGAAGGATACAGTTGCAATTGCGCACAATGGTGCGCCAGTCAAATGCCGAACCATAGGGCAGCGCAATTATGTAGAAGCCATGCGCAAAAATACGGTAACCATTTGCATTGGGCCAGCAGGCACAGGCAAAACCTATCTTGCTGTAGCGGCAGTGGTAGGGATGTTGCGGCGCAAAGAGATTGAGCGGATTATTATGTGTCGTCCTGCGGTAGAAGCGGGGGAAAAATTAGGTTTTCTGCCAGGTGATTTACAAAATAAAGTTGACCCATATTTGCGTCCATTATATGACGCATTAGATGAACTGCTAGGACATGATACAGTACAGCGGTATATAGAAAACCGCACCATTGAGATTGCGCCGCTGGCATATATGCGTGGGCGCACCTTAAAAAATGCGGGCTGCCTGATTGATGAATGCCAGAATATGACGTTAGTATCACATAAGTTAATACTAACCCGTTTAGGGGAAGGTTCACGCATGATTTTAACTGGGGATATTACCCAAATTGACCTGCCTGCGGGGACGGAATCCGGGCTTGCGAAATGTGCGGATTTACTGCGGGATATTGAAGGCATTGGGGTAGTTCGGCTGAACAGCCGGGATGTGATTCGGCATAAGCTGGTTGGACAGATTGTCAAGGCGTTTGACAAATATGAAGGGCAGAAAAAGGACAAGAAAGTATCAAAGGGCAGCAAATATCATTTCAAACGAATAACCGGGCAAAAAAAATAAAAACGGATAAAAAGGCATCCCGCCTGTGATGAAGCAAAGGCGGGATGCTTTAGTTTTAAGGTTGCTGTTCACTTTGACGGTACCACCACCAGCTACACACCATGGGGATAAGCCAAATGGTAAGGGCAGAAAGCAGGATAGCAACCATCCGTGCGTAGTTATTGGGGATAAACGCGGCAGCAATAATAACAAACCCACTGCCAAACATAAGCCGGCCGCCAAGGCGCTGGGTGCGCAGCCAGACTTTTTCGCTGGAAATTGTCCAAGGGGTACGGATACCGACAAACCAGTTAGAGCGAAATTTGGGCATCATATTGCCAAGGACAGTAAACAGTAAACCGCAGCCAATGCAGACAATCATAATGACATTGACTGTGCCGGGGCAGAAGGATTCAATCAGGGTAATGCCCAACATAATCAGGATAAACAGCATTAAGACCATCTTGAACAGAATATAAGACCCACGGAATTTATCATAATTATGGCGTTTTGGGTCTATGCGCGGAGAAATGCCGAGCATAAGCATTAAAAATGGGGACAATGCACCAATTACCCAAAGATGTGCTTTGGCGCGATATGTCACATTGCCATCAAACTGCCATTGCATTGGCACTTGGTCAGGTAGGCGTGAATAAAGTGCCGCAATGAGTACAAGGGGCAGAAATGCTAATATCCAAGCGAATACCTGCAATTTATTCTTTTTCATGTTTTCCACCTCGCAATAAGCCAAACCAGCCAATGATTTCATCAACCACCGACATATTCAGCTCATAATAAATATATTTTCCGCGTTTTTCATCCAGTATCAGCCCTGCATCCCGCAGGACGGATAGGTGATGTGAAATGGTTGCGCCGGATACCTGGAACTTTGCGGCGATATCGCCAGCCGCCAGGCTGCCATTTTGGAGCAGCTGGAGGATTTCGCGCCGGGTTGGGTCAGAAAGCGCTTTAAATGTCTGTTGGAAACCCATAGGCACCGTTCCTTTCGTTGATATTTAGATGTCCATCTAAATATATGATACACTGGCGGCAGAGAAAAGTCAAGGGAAACATTTAGATATTTATCGAAATAAAAATGTCACGGTTCCCAGTGGGGAACCGTGACATTAAAGAAAAGCTGCGGCAATCAGCACAGCCGCAGCTTTTATCAATGAGAAACGATATAGCAATCAGGGAAAATAGGGATTACACTTAGCCCCAGTATTTTGCAACGTGTGCCTTGGTAACTTCAGCAGCCTTTGCAATGTTTTCTTCATTGGTCAGCTTGTAGTAATCAGGGCGGAATACTTCCATGGTGCAGACGTCGCCTTCAAAGCCGATCTTTTTGAGGGTATCTGCATAGCGTTTATGGTCGAGGCAGTCGCCTGGTTCGCCTGGCCACAGGCGCTTTTCGTCGTTGTTGTAAGCAGCGCCGCAAGGCATATTTTCCATGCCATTGAGGTGCCATACAAAGATTTTCTTGCCGTCTGCTTTTTCCAGAGCGTCGAAAGAAGAAGCCATTGCATGGAAGTGGTACTGGTCGAGGGTGATACCAACCAGCGGATGGTTTACTTCCTGCACGATAGCGTAAGCATCTTCAAAGCGGTTGATGGACATTGTTGGTGCGCCGCAGAATTCGATAGACAGTTTAATGCCATGTGGTTCAACCTTCTTGACCATTTCTTTAATGACTGCAACGGCATCAGCTTTAATTTCGTCAATTGTAGCATGGACTGGCAGATCCATAGATGGTACAACAACAATCATTTTGCATTGCAGTTTGAGGCAGTCAGCAATAATCTGGTCAAGTTTTGCCATAACAGCGTCTTTTTCTTCCTGGGTCTGTTTCATGTTGAAGAATACCAGAGCGTTGTAAGAAAGCATTTTCAGGTTATGGCTTGGGTCATCAAACCATTTTGCCAAATCGTCGATGGTATATTTGCCAGCGGCGATTTCGCGGTCGAGGCATTCAGACTGGATATCGATATAGTCGATGCCATATTTTTCGCACAGGTCGAGGTCTTCCAGCACAGAGTGGTTTTCGCAGAAACGGTTGCAGCCTTCATTAAAACCGATTTTCATGGTGAGTAATCTCCTTTATTTCCTGATAAGTAAGCGGTAAGGTAAGGGACAGCCGCCGCCCGCCCTGTATTAGCGGGCGGCGGGAAAAGGTAACTTATTTCTTATAGAAATCCGGGGTGCCGCCGGTAACAACTTTTTCGATTGCGCCAGAAGTCTGGGATTTTACGAGTGCGTCAGCGGTGATGGAAGCAACATAGCCATCCCAAGCGGAGGAACCGCTGGTTTCGCCCTTCAGTGCATGGTCAACCCAGTCTTGGATTTCAACGTCATAGGAATCAATGAAGCGGAGGATCCAGTTGTCTTCGATTTTTGTGGAAACATTGTTTGCATAGCGTACGGTTGGGAAGGATGGGCAGGGCAGATTTACAACACCGTTTTCGCAAACAACTTCGCAGTTGATATCGTAGCCAAAGCCGCAGTTTACATTGACTTCGAGTACAACGACAACGCCGCCCTTGGTTTTGAGGATCATAACCTGAGGATCTTTCAGACCCTTGTGTGCTTTTGCGGAGGAACGCGGCATAATGCACTGTACTTCGTCCCATTCATCGTTGACGAGCCAAGGCAGGCAGTCGATTTCATGGATTGCGGTATCAGTAACAGCCATTGCGGTGGTATAATCTTCTGCAACGCCGTCTGCGCGGTGGGTGCATTTTACAACCATTGGGGCGCCGAACTTGCCGGAGTCCAGCAGTTCCTTGACTTGGTTATAGCCACGGTCATAGCGGCGCATAAAGCCGACCTGAACCAGATGTTTGCCGGAGGCGATTTCTGCATCGACAACTTCTTTGCAGTCTGCCGCAGTATTTGCGAGGGGCTTTTCGCTGAATACCGGCTTGCCAGCCTTAATAGCAGCGATAACTGGGTCTTTATGGAATGCGCCTGGGGTTGTTACGACAACTGCGTTGACATCGGGGTCATTGATTGCCGCATTAAAGTCGGTGTAGACTTTTACGCCTTCGCCAGCGATTTCAGCGCCTTTTTTTGCGCCTTCCTCGAATACATCGCACACAGCGACAACAGAAGCGTCCTTGATGCGGTTTTGGATCCTTTCGATGTGTTCGCGGCCAATCATGCCACAACCGATGACAGCAATGTTCAATGCCATAATTTATTCCTCCATTTTAATAAAATTATGAATTTTGAATCGTTTGCCCTGCCGGGGAGGGCGAGCAGCTTTTGCTGCATACCCTGCACGGGGGGATTTGGTGTGCCTTCATCTTTTCTTCTTCGATATCTATTATAGCGCTGCGTTCACGAGAACGCAAGTAAAATCTAACCCGCAAAATATCTAAAGATTAGCGGAATGGTTTGGGCATTGTGCCAGCTTTTTAACCCCTGCTGCACACCCCTGCACGCGGGCACGCTGCACGCGGCGTGCCAAAGGATGGAGGGGAACCAATGGTTCCCCTTCACCCTCTGGACTCCCGTTCCTCTCCTTTGGTTTCGTCGGTGGCAGCCTACGCATTTTTTCTGTGAAAAAAATGCTACCCGGCATGATGTTTCTGTGGATATATCCGTAAGGCTGCATGATGATGTGTGCAGGCTGTTCGGTCGGCATCCGAAGATGTTTGGATTGGGAAGAGTTGTTCCGTTTTCCCGCCGCGTTCCGCGGCGGTGGCTCCCTTTCGGAAGCCGCCCGCCCACCCACCCCCGCTTTGCCCAAATTGGGCAAGCGGGGGCGAAAAAAATAGGAAGAACCCCCGGTGTGCCCATAACACCGGAGGTTCTCGAGAAGAAAAGTTAAGGAAGGAGGTAAAAACGTCTTATTATGAGGTGTAAAAAACGTTTTTTCGATATATTGAAGCGTTTGAGGTTTACGCTGCAATACCAATTGGAGAGAAGAAGATGTAAATGCTGACAGCCAGGATAAGGCCAATAATTGCAACAACATGGCGGTATTTCCACGGTGTCAGGTCAACAACGCCAGCATTTGGAACGATAAATTCTTCTTCTGCTTTGAATTTGTTGAGGAACCACATAATCAGCATCAGTACAGGGAACAAAACAGCCTGTGCATATAAGTAGTGGATTGGGTTGTCAGTGCCAGGATAGCAAGGCGCAATCAGCAGGAATGCACCATAAATGACAACATTGATAACCGTGATCAGGATTGGGGTATACTTTGGCAGGCGGCGGAACATGAACACGCCCAAAACAGTGCACAGTACAGGCAGTGATACAAACTGGCTCATAGAGTTGAGGAAGGTTGTAATGCCGTTGGCGTACATAACGAATGGGGAGATGATAATCGCAATAATGCCTGCGATAGTACCATAGATTTTACCAATTTTTACGCAGTGTACATCAGAGGCTTTCGGGTTGATGGAAGAGCGGTAAAGGTCAAGGGTAAACATGGTAGAAGCAGAGTTCAGTACCGAGTTAAACGAGGACAGGATTGCGCCGAACATAACCGCTGCGAAGAAGCCGAGGACTGGTTTCGGAACGATAGCGGCAATCAGGGCAGGATAAGCAAAGTCAATAGCGGAAGAATCAGCAGCAGCGAGCTTTTCCTGGATAGATGGCAGATAGAATGCGATAATGCCAGGAAGAACCAGGTAAAGCGGACCCATGCACTTGAGGAAGCCGCAGAAAATAGCACCTTTCTGACCTTCCTTCAGGCTCTTTGCAGCCAGCGAACGCTGTACGAAAGATTGGTTTGTACACCACCAGTACAAGTTGTTGAAGAACATACCTGTGATGATAAGCGGCCAAGGCACTTCAGGTTCTGGCGCATTCCATGCGCTGACAGCGTTCATCTTGGTGGGGTCGGTTTTAATCAGGTACATAAAGCCGTCGACAATGCCAGTGCCATTGCCAAGTTCTTTGCTTAGTACAGCAAGACCGATAAACGGAATCATCAAACCGCCGATAATTAGACCAACGCCATTGATGGTATCGGATACAGCAACCGCTTTCAGACCGCCGAAGATCGCGTAGCAGCCGCCGATAATACCGATGATGACGCAAAGGATTGCAATTGCGGTGAATTTTGTGAGGTGGAACATACCGGAAATGTCGAAAATGTTCTCAAATACAACCGCACCGGAATACAAAATAACCGGCAGGTTCAAAATAGAGTACATGATAACGATAACCAGTGAGAACATGGTTTTGGTTTTCAGCCCATAGCGTTGTTCCATCAGGGATGGGATGGTCATAGCGCCCATCTTGAGGTAACGCGGCAGGAAGTAATAAGCCAAAACAAGCAAGGTGAACATTGAGCCGACTTCCCATGCAATCGGGCTCATATTGGTCAGCCAGCTTTGTCCGTTCAAACCGACAAGTTGTTCTGCGGAAAGGTTGGTCAGCAGCAGAGAACCTGCGATAACAACGCCTGGCAAGCCGCGCCCCGCCAGAAAGTAGCCTTCAGCGGATTCGAGGTCATCACCTTTTGTCTTGATGCTTGAAACGATCGCAACCATTGCGGTGAAAAACAGGAACGAAATACCTGTCCAGACCATTGAATTCAAGAATGCCATAATTTCAGCCTCATTTCTGTAATCTTTTGTGAAGAAGAAAAGATGTCAGCATGAGTGTTCACGTGAACGCGATGCCGGAAAATTTAACGCCTTGCGGTTTTCCGTGGCGTTCGCGTGTTTGCGGTGCTGAAAACATAAATTTCGGCGGGTTCTTTTGGTCTGCCGTTCTTATGTTGTCTGTATATATGTTACTACGAACCGCAGGATTTCGCAACCCTTTTTTACATGATTTTTTCGCGGTGCGGGTTTTTCGTATGCTATGTCAGTTTTACGGTGGTGTATTTAGGTATTTTGTGCATGGGACTGCCATGTTTTGCGTGCATTATGCGTGCAGATTAATATACAAGGTGCATAATAAAAAGTATATTTTATCATACAATATGCAACAATACAAGTTGTGTTCCAGTGTTTGGAATCCAATAGGTGCTTTTCGGATGCACGCGGCACGCAGCCGGCAAAGTTGAAAAGCTGCGCGTAGTTATGTTATAATGGTTATGAACAGAAAAGAGGCGGAAAACCGGGATTTTCCCATGGTTTCCATAGCTGAAATGAACAGAAAGGAAGATGCGGATGTCTGTCACCTCCAAACAGATTGCAGAACTGGCTGGTGTATCCCGTGGTACAGTAGACCGTGCTCTGCACAATCGCGGGCGAGTGAACCCGGAAGTTGCACAGCGCATCCTCCAGCTTGCGGAGGAATTGGGTTATCAGCCAAATCCAATCGGGCGTGCGCTTGTAAAAAAGGCGCAGAGGTTTAAAATCGGGGTTATTTTGCAGTCAATCGAAACGCCAACCATGCAGATTGTTTCGCGCGGTGTGGCGCAGGCAGCGGAAGACCTGAAAAATGCAGGGATAGAATTAAGCGTGCAGCAGATTCACCGGCTGGACACCGCGTTGCTTTTGGAATATATCGATCAGTTGTTGGCGGAGGGAGTATGTGCGTTGGCATTATCCGCAAGCAACGCGCCCGAAGTACGGGAACGTATCAATGAATTGCACGAAGCGGGCATACCAGTTGTGACATTAAATTCAGACGCGCCAGGCTGTGCGCGGATGTGTTTTATCGGCATGGATAATTACCGGGGCGGGCAGACCGCAGCGGGGCTAATGCATATGCTTTTGCCGGCAGGCGGCAAGATATTCCCCTTGGCAGGGCATTTGAACAACACGGCGCACAACAACCGCCTGACAGGATTTACTGACACATTGGCAGCGGAAAAGGCGGAAAACATAGAGATATTGCCATTTCAACCCTGTTTTGACCGGGATGATTTTGCTTATGAAATCACCCAGCATGTGTTATCAGCCCATCCGGATTTGGGTGGGATTTATGTGGCAACCAATGGGCAGCTTGGCGTATGTGAAGCGGTACGGGATGCTGGACTGACTGAGCAGGTGCGGGTCATTGCGTTTGACTTAACGCCGCCCAACGATGATTTGCTGCGTGAAGGCAAAATCAGCATTCTGCTTGACCAGAATGCGTTTGAGCAAGGCTACCGCCCGCCGCTGCTGCTGCATGATTATTTGCTGCACCAGCGCGCGCCGGAACGGGAGATGATGTACACCGATATTCGAGTATGTACCCGGTATAATACGGGCGACCCAATTCACACCCGTCCATAGACGGGGATGTGATAAATACTGTCATTTTGGGTGCAGCCAGCTTATTTTTTGGTGAAATCTTGCGCGGGAATGTGCAATTGCTGTGGAATTTTGCGAACAATGGCAATGCGCCCTTGACGGTATGCAAATAGATTGATATAATCTTAACAAACAAGGCGTATTGGAAATAAAAAAGGAGGTTTTCCCCATGGATTACAAAGCGATGTATAGCCAAAAACTGACCACGGCAGCGGAGGCAGTAAAGGTTGTCAAGAATGGCGATTGGGTAGATTATGGCTGGTGCGTTGGCACGCCGGATGTGCTTGACCGTGAAATGGCAAAACGCCTGCCAGATATGTATGATGTCAATTTCCGGGGCGGCGTTTTAATGCGTGTGCCGGAGATTTACAAGATTGAAAACCCAGCGGAGCATATGACTTGGAATTCCTGGCATATGTCGGGTATTGAACGCAAATTCATTGCAACAGGTGCGGGGTTTTATGGTTCCATGCGTTATTCCGAACTGCCGCGGTTTTATCGGGAGCACATTGGTCATGTGGATGTTGCCATGCTGCAAGTTGCGCCGATGGATAACCATGGTTATTTTAGTTTTGGGCCGCAAGCGTCGCATTTGCGTGCGATTTGTGATGTAGCGCAGGTAATCATTGTAGAAGTCAATGAAAATATGCCGCGTACCCTTGGCGGCATGGAAGATTGCATCCATATTTCCGAAGTTGACATGATTGTAGAAGGTGACAATGCGCCAATGCCGGAAATGGGTTCTGTCCCAGCAACCGAAGTGGATAAAAAAGTGGCAGAAATCATTGTACCGGAAATCCCGAATGGGGCTTGTCTGCAATTAGGCATTGGTGGTATGCCAAACACAGTCGGTTCAATGATTGCGGATTCCGACCTGAAAGATTTAGGCGTACATACAGAAATGTATGTTGACGCATTTGTTGACATATCTATGGCAGGGAAAATCAACGGTTCCAAAAAGCGGATTGACCGTGGGCGTCAGGCATATGCGTTTGCGGCGGGCACCAAAAAGCTGTATGATTTTCTGGATGACAACCCGCAGTGTGCGTCTGTGCCAGTAGATTATACCAATGATGTTGGTGTCATTGCGCAGATTGACAATTTTATTTCGATTAACAATGCGGTAGATATTGATTTATATGGGCAGGTAAATGCGGAATCTGCTGGTATCAAGCAGATTTCAGGCACAGGTGGACAGCTTGACTTTGTCATGGGGGCATATTTGTCCAGAGGCGGCAAGAGTTTTATTTGCCTGTCTTCAACCTTCAAACAGAAAGATGGAACGGTTGCGTCCCGTATCCGTCCAACCTTGTCAAATGGTTCTATTGTCACGGATACCCGTTCTTCTGTGCATTATATTGTTACAGAATTTGGCATGGTTTGTTTAAAAGGCAAATCTTCTTGGGAACGTGCGGAAGCGTTAATTTCCATTGCACATCCAGATTTCCGGGAACAGCTAATTGCTGACGCGGAAAAGATGCACATTTGGAAGCGGTCAAACAAGCGTTAAAATCATAAAAAATAAATGCCTTTGCCAGCATAAAGGGTTGGCAAAGGCATTTTATTTGCGTGGGAAGCGGGTATAATCTTTCTGGACAGGCATATACTAAGGGCGAGGTGATAAACATTGATAAACGAACCGATTTCCAGCCGGGAAGAAAACTTATATGATTGTGTGCAGAGTTTAATTTCTGCCGAGCCGCGTGCCCGGGACTATTATTTGTCATTGGATGAGCGGGAACAGGGTGAAGTCATCCTGCACGCAGACAGTGTATGTTCTTTTGAACGAATGCAAAATTTTGTGCGCAATATGCGCGGCTGACAGCTAAAGAAAAAGGTTGCGTATGGTTCAAAGGTTATGATATAGAACCATACGCATCATTTTCGATAAGTGTCAAAATTTGTTCTAGCAGCACATCCGAGAATATCCCATCACTGGCAGGCAGCAGCCTGCCGGTTTGGTTGGCATGGGGCTGATAATCCAGTGATTCCGGATAAAAGGCAAAATCGGCGGCGGCAAGCAGCGGGATATCAAACCGGCTGTCGCCAGCCGCTACAACGGGCATCCCAGGGAAACGCGCCCGCAGGCGCTGTATAGCCCTGCCTTTGTTTAGGGCTTCCGGCAATACATAAATCTTCTGCCCGCCGGAATAGACCCGTTCTGGCGGCAGTACGGTGCATAGCCGTGTCATAGTTGCTGGGACATCACTGCTTTTTGTAAACACAAACAGCCCATCCACCCGCCGCACCTCAAGGGTACGGTTTGGGTCAGTTTGCAATATTTTTTCTGCGGTACATAAATCTGCTTCCGCGGGTGCGGCAAGCGCGTTAGACTGTGCGAACCACTCCGCGTCAGGCAGTCCATCAAGCAACAGGCTGCCGCCATTGGATACCAGTGCAAAAGCTGGTGTCCAGTCTGGATGGAAACAAATCCGCTGATACTGTGCAATGGAACGGGTAGACACAGGAACAAAAATAGTTCTATGATAGATTTCATCCAGCAGTTCTTGGGTATGCCGTGTCATAAAGGATACAATACGCCCGTCATATAATTCCACAGGGATTTTATCCGTACCGATATCATGCCGGTGAGAATAAATTAACGTGTTATCCAAATCGCAGGCAAATAAAAGCATAGGAGCACGCCTTTCAAGTAGGGTTTAAATTTATATTTTATTTGTGCCAAACCATTATTAACTCTTTTTCATGGGTTGTATCATCAATAGTTTCAGATTGTATGACAAATTGTTCTCTTTGATAAAAAGAGATTGCCCGTGTATTTTTTTGATAGACATTTAACCGCATATTGGGTTTAAGCTCTTTAGCATAATTTAATAATTGTTGTCCAATACCGTTTGATTGGACAATTTCTTTTACAAAGATTCCCGCAATATAATCATGGATAAGCCCAATGAATCCAACAATTTGATGCGTTTTATCGTCTTCATACACGTAGAGTTCTGCTTGTGGAAGCATTTCCTTTACCATGGCATAATGACTGCTCCAGTATTCTTTTGATATAAAATGATGTGCTGTCATGTTTGTATCAAGCCATATTTTCATAACAGCGGTTAAATCATTTTCTATAAATTGTCTTATCATAATATTACCTTTTCGGGTTTATCAGTTACTTCATTATAAAACAGTGCCCGCTGAAAAGCAACGGCTTTTCAGCGGGTATTTGTTCATATGCTCCAAATGCATAGCTGCTTTTTTATTACATTATTGCTTTTTCGGGGTAAGCAATTTGCGGATAACATCCACAGGATACATGGTGAGTGCCATCAGGACAACCGCGAGCCAGCCTTTCAGCCCAAAACGCTGGCAGCTAAAGATATCGCCGATAATGCCGCCAATGCTAACCAGGATGATTTGGACAACCATAATCACCAGCCACACATGGATAAATGTTTTATTTTCGCCGATATGCTCAAACACATTGATGGTATCACTGCGCACATTCATGGCATTGACCATAAAAGCGAATACGAACATACAGAAAAAGCCGGTATAGAATTGTGCATTGGTTGCGAAAAGCGTCCCAAAGAATGGAACCTTAAACCAGATGAGACTAAGCGCCAGCAGCCAGATACTCATAATGACAATTTGAATGCCCATCGGACGGCTGATAATGCTTTCATCACGGCGGCGGGGCTTATCATGCATATATTTTTTGAGGGCAGGTTCACCCGCAAACATAATTGAGGCCAAGCTGTCCATACAAAGGTTAATCCACAGCAAATGGGTAACTTTCAGCGGGTCTTCAATGCCAAGGAACGGACAAATTGCCGAAACGGCAACTGCTGCCAGGTTAATCACAAGCTGCATTTTACAGAATTTCAGGATATTGATATACAAGGTACGTCCATACCAAATGGCGTTTTTGATTGAATTAAAGTTATCATCCAGAATAACCAGTTTACCAGCTTCTTTTGCAACCTCTGTACCGCTGCCCATGGCAAAGCCGACATCGGCGCGTTTGAGGGCAGGTGAGTCATTCACGCCGTCACCAGTCATGCCGACAACCAGGTTCATTTCCTGGCAAAGGCGAACCATACGGCTTTTATCGGTCGGCAGGGCGCGGGAAATCACGCGGATACGCGGGATAATGGCTTTCACTTCATCGTCAGACATTTCACCAAGTTCCGAGGAAGTCAGTACCAAATCATTGCCATCATGATAAAGCCCAGCTTCGCGGGCGATAGCAACTGCGGTTTCTTTGCGGTCGCCGGTAATCATAACGACTTGTATGCCAGCCTGCTGTACTTCGAGGATTGCTTCGCGAGCTTCGGGGCGCACATCATCGCGGATACCAACCAGTCCAATCAGCACAATGTCATCATTAATCTGGTCGCGCACCAGCCCAGAGCGGCTGTAACCAAATGCCAGCACACGCATAGCGCGGTTTGCAAGTTCATCAATTTTCTGGTTCAGCACAGTTTCATCAATGGGTTTTTCTGTGCCGTCAGGCGCCAAATACAGTTTTGCTTTGGCAAGCAGGCGTTCAGGTGCGCCTTTATAATAAGTGCGCTTATGCCCCGGCAAATATGCCTGGCTGAATTTATTTGCGCTGTTAAATTCCTGGTGTTCGCTGACTTCACAGTCATCCCGCCCAAGCAGGGCGCGGAAATCTTCTTCTCCAAGGAATTTTAGCAATGCTTGGTCGGTCATATTGCCGCCGACAACCATATGCCGGTCGTCAAACAATGCGCTGGTGTTTTTGCCAATACTTAAATCCAGTTCGGATTTGAGTACGCTTGCGCCTTTTTGCACGTCTACGACTTCTGCCGCACCAGTGAAAAATTCAACGACTTCCAGTTGCCCTTTGGTAATGGTACCGGTTTTATCGCTAAAGAGGATATTTAACGAACCTGCGGTTTCAATACCGATGGATTTGCGTACCAGCACATTCACTTTCAGCAGTTTGCCAGTATTCTGCATCAGCACAAGGGCAATAACCAACGGCAAGCCTTCCGGCACAGCACAAACAATAATGGTAATCGCAATGGAAACCGCGTTCATGAAATCCGCCAAAATAGCCAGCCAGCCATGGTCAATATAAGCGGAGAACCCACCAGCCAGCATAATAAAATGGATAAAATACGCAATCGCGATGACAATCGCGCCGATATAGCCAAATACCGAAATCTGTCCCGCCAAACGGTTTAGTTTGACTTTCAATGGGGAATCCGGTTCTTTGTCCTCCATATCCTTCGCCATTTTGCCCATCATGGTTTCGGTGCCGACTTTTTGCACCAGCATATACCCTTCGCCATCCAGCACAGTTGCGCCGCGGAACAAGCTGTGTGCGTCAACGAACGTATCACCCGTGATGGAATCTGGGATTGAAAACCCTTCTTCTGCGGCGGTTTTGGGGCATTCCTCAGCTTCGCCGTTGAGGACAGAGTTATCCACCGACAATGTGCCGTCTGCCAGCACGCCATCAGCAAGGATTTTATCACCCGATTGCAGCAGCACAATATCGCCGACAACCAGTTCATCCACCTCAACAACCCGCAGCTTGCCATTACGCATGGCTTTGGCGGTATCCTTCTTTTGGGATTCCTTTAATTTGCGGTAAGCGTTGTCATTGGCAACGCCGGTGCGTGCGGACACAAAATTAACCAGCAGCACGGCAATCACTGTGCCCACCGGTTCATACCATTCTGTTTGCCCTGCAAGGAACATACCAAACATAATCACCGCGATAACGCATAAAATGCGTATCATAGGGTCGGAAAAGCCCTCCAAGAATTGTTGCCAAAAGGTTTCCGGTTCTGCTTCAGGGATAGTGTTTGCACCATGCTTTTGCCGGCTGGCAGCTACTTCGGCATCTGTCAGCCCCTGAAAATTTTTTTTCACTTAAAATCCAACTTTCTGTATTTTTACAATTCATGGGACAGGGAGGATTGCCCCCCTGCCCCATGCAGCCAAAAGGGTTATTGGAAACGTGCGACCAGTTGAGGCAGCCCATCATCAGCGGTTGCCTGTCCAATGGCATTAAATTTCCATTCGCCGTTATGGCGGTATACTTCGCCAAAAATCATGGCAGTCATATTGTCATAATTTTCGGACAGGTTATACCGGCATAATTCATTGTTATTGCGAGCGTCAACAATGCGGATAAAGCAGTTTTGAATCATGCCAAAATGTTGGTGGCGCTCTTTGGCGTGATAGATATTGACAACGAAAATGATTTTGTCATATTGAGCAGGCACTTTGCCAAGCTCCACCATAATCTGTTCGTCATCGCCTTCGCCTGCGCCGGTGAGGTTATCGCCCATATGTTTGACCGCACCCGAACCGTGAGTCAGGTTGTTGAAGAAGATAACATCGGCACCATTTTGCACTTTGCCGCCAATGCACAGAACAGCGGAAGCATCGCAGTCAATATCTTGCGGTTTAGGTGCAAAAAAGCCGCGGCTTTTTTTGACTTCATTCCAGCCAAGTCCAACAATGATTTTATTCAGCCCGGCATTATCCTTAGTGAGGCTGACTTTCTGTCCCTTTTGTAAACTTACAGCCATAATTTATGTTTCCTCCTGCGATTTTATTCAGTTTTAATGCCATAATTGGCACAAAGCGCGGCAAGACCGCCCTGGAACCCGCTGCCAATGGCGTTGAATTTCCATTCGTCGCCATTGCGGTAAAGTTCGCCGAAAACAGCGGCGGTTTCAATGGAAAAGTCTTCACCCAAATCATAGCGGATAAGTTCTTCATTGGTGTCCGCATTATAAATGCGCACAAAAGAATTATTCACCTGTCCAAAATTTTGGCGGCGGGTATCCGCTTCA
>CAJUDU010000051.1 GCA_910584935.1 uncultured Butyricicoccus sp.
TTTCGCCTATTATACCACACCTTCCTGACTCATGGAGGATTAAATCAGGGGCTCCCTAATCCATGAAAGCCGTTCCAGAAGCAGTGGGTTCAGCCCCCCAAATGCCCGTTTTTTCCTACCTTGACCAGTCCCCCCTGCCGGATTCCGGCAGAGGGGATTTGGTAAAATTACGATTCTTAAAGCCTGTCCGCATTTCATGGCATTTTACCTATGAGCGGACAGGCTCTTATTTCTGCTCATATGATATTTCTGGGCATTTGATCGAATCGAACAGCACTTTAAATTGCTTCCGGTTTGTTTTCAGGCAGTAGCAATAATACGTGACAACTCTGGGAAGTAATCGGTCAGCAGCGGAGCCAGCGCCCACAATGGGCTTGGCGCACAGGATGCAATCGAAATCGTGCGCTGGCTGATATCGCATTCGCGGACATGCTTTTCCAGCCGTTTCAGCTGACCGACTACCTTGCGGGCTTCTTCCACTGCAACATTTCCATTTTCGTTTAGGCAGATCCGATTTTTGGAATGCTCAAACAGCTTAACACAAAGCTCTTTCTCCAGTTTCCGGATCGACCGGTTGAGCATTGAGTGGGAAATGTAAAGCGATTCCGCAGCAGCTGCAGCTGTTGCAGCTCGATCATAGCGGACGTTCAGCAGCGGACGAGCTTGCAGACTCAAGGAAGCGCTTCGCATTGGCGGGTATCCACCAGCGATAACCAAAACGGACTGCGCCTTTGATCCGTTTTCGCTCACACGCACGATGTAAAACGGTTGGCGCTGTGCTCCAAAAAGCCGCAGCTTCCGGGATGGATAAATATCACATGATTTGATACCTCCTGTTCCTGATATCTGTTTAGTAACCCAGACCGCGAAGCCATTCTGTAACATCTGACACAGCATCGGCAACGTTGTTTTCGTTGACGGTAAAGCCGTCTGTTACAACATTTGCACCCGGTTCCAGATCCCGGATCGTGTCGATCGTGCCGGAAAACCGGCTGCCATTGTGGGTATTGAACGGGATGACCGTTTTCCCGGAGAGATCGTATTCATCGAAAAAGCTGTACAATGCCATTGGCATATCATACCACCAGGTCGGATAACCGACAAAAACGGTATTCATTTTTTTGAGCATACCGCTGCCGCTGCTGCTGGCTTCCTGCGGAAGACAGTCATCGTCAATGAATATAGTGTCCGGTTTACCTTAACTCAGCTGGAATGTGCTTACCAGGTTATTCATTAGCAAAGATTGGTTCGACAGCTCCTGAGCGGTAGCGGCGCTCTGTTCCGAGGTGGCGGAGGTACTATGGATAACGGAAGATATTTGGTCGATTCCCTCAGTAACTTGAGAGATTGCGGTGGTCTGGCTTTCAACCGCCCTTACCACTGCATCCACTTTCATCGTTACATTCTCTGAGATGGAGCTGGCCTTGTCCAGCGACTCCGTTACTTTTGCAACCACTTGGCCACCCTCCGCAACGGCAGTAATGGAACCCTCGATCAAATCCTTGGTGGCTTTGGCCGCTTCATCAGACTTGGACGCTAAATTGCGCACCTCATCAGCTACCACGGCGAACCCCTTTCCCGCGCTACCCGCACGGGCCGCTTCCACAGCGGCGTTCAAAGCCAGGATATTGGTCTGGAACGCGATGTTTTCAATGGTATCAATAATCTTGCTGATTTCCGTGGAGGAACTGGAGATCTTCTCCATGGCGATGTTCAACTCTTTTACATAATTTACGCTGGCCCCCATTTGTGCGCTCGCTTGGGCTACAAACCGCCCTGCCTCATCCGCTGTGGCTGCGGTCTGCTTGGCGTTCTCTGCGATGCTGTCGGCGGTGGCGGAGAGTTCGTGGATTGCACTGGCCTGTTCCGTTGCCCCCTGGCTTAAGGATTGGGCACCGTTGGATACTTGAACGGCGCTACTGGCTACCGTTCCGGCGGATTGGCTGATTTGGGAAAGCGTATTCCTCAAGGAACTGTGGATTGCTTTAATGGACTGTTCCATGGCTACAAAGTCACCCCGATATGTACAGGTAATATTTTCACGGAAATCTCCCTGAGCCATTTTGCCCAAGTGGTGGGTCACGTCCTGCGCTACATCGTTCAACCGTGAGAGCATGGTTTCCAGAGCCGTTGCCAGCTGGGAGGTTTCATCCCTGGATTTTACTTGCGGGGACGGCGTGTGCAGGTCACCGTCAGCCATCTTTTCAAGCCGGACAACACAGGATTGAATCGGACCGGAGATGGACCTGCCTACTTTGACTGCAACAGGGAACGTGGCAAGCACAACAAGGATTACCACCAGAATTGTCAATATGATGCTTCGATCTAAAGTAGATTTGAACTCCTGTTGGCTGGTTTCAATGGCGATGCTCCACTCTTGATTGCCGCCAATAGGGGCAAACCCCACAAATTTGTTGTCACCATAAAAATTATACGCTCCAAAGCCAGTTTCTCCTTGGATCATACGCTGATTCACAGCTGCAACATCCTCTACACTGGGGTCCGTTTTTGCGGCTTCAATCATATTGGAGCTTTCCTTCACTATAGAAGCCTCTCGATGACCAATAACATTCCCATGGTTATCCAGCACATAGGCCACGCCGTTGTTGCCCATAGACAGATTGACCACAATGTCCGACAGAAAATCGGCGCTGATTCCTCCATAGACTATGCCGTCAAAATGACCATTGGTTATGATAGGCACCTCCAACAAGAAAATCATCTGCTCGCCATCGTTCATAATGTCAGAGATATAGGGTTACATTGTAGACTTACACTGTTGAAAATAATCTTCTTTAGCGTAATTATATCCTGTGGAAGAGAAGCCGCTGGCATCCATTTTTCCAGTGTAAAGAAAGCCATTGCGCTGGGCGATTTCTTCTCGAAGCGGAACAAGTTCGGGAGCGGTAGGGTTAGATTCCCGGAATATATCAGAGGATGCGGCCTCTTGAAGCGCCGTCCAGTAGTTCCCCATTTTCCACTCCACAGCGTCCGCAGCCATCTGGGTAGCAGGTCCCAGGGTCTTTGTCATAACATCATCAATTCCGCTGGCGTTCAATAGGGCTGTGATCACACCGATCAACACGGAGCCAATCAGTACCACCGACAACATACTGATTTGAATTTTTGATTTGATCGATTTCATGTAATATTCTCCTCTCATTTTTTATTTAGGGCGGAATAAAGTGTGCCTCTTCAAAATATGTACGCTTTTGAATATGCTTTTAGCCTATACTACGATAACATGAAATTATAAAATATGCAATCTATATTTCGTGGTCTTATAGAGGCTTTTTATGCAGGGCCTACATGATACATAGACGTTGGTGAACAACTGCTGGCATTCCTGTAGCAGCGGCAAGCAATGCCCCAGTATATATTGGCGGCTTACAGGTGCATCAGCTTTCCTAAGTGCAGTCAGTACCTCAAGTTTACTTTAGAAAAATATTTGTCAACAAGACAACTGCATTTTTTAGACAGTGAATACAGCATTACCTTTGATCGCTTATAAAATAACAAAACAGAAATGTAAAGCACTCTTGACATTTCGCGTACATACGGATATAATACAAAGTAACATCAATATGGGCGGAAGGTATTTTTATGAATCGGTTTTTGAAAAAACTGGGGATACATAAAATGGATGAGATGCAACAGCAGATTGCCTTTAAGGCACAGCGGAATGCTTATCTTTTCCAAATGATTGCTTTAATCATTTGGACATTTTATGAAAGTTATAAAGTATATACATATCATACAAGGATAAACCTGTTGCCATGTGCCTTGTTAACAACAGGCGTTATCATCCAAACTTTGTCGCAGCTTATCCTGCTACGCAACGCGGTAAAAGATGATGAGGATTCCAATGAAACCATGCAGCTGTTTCAAATCATTATTTTAATTTGTGCGATTGTCTGTGTCATTGCAGCAATCGGGAGCGCCATATTATTGTTAAGTGTGCGGATATGAAAAACCGGGTCAAAGCATTGCGCAAAGCCAAAGG
Source organism: uncultured Butyricicoccus sp. (assembly GCA_910584935.1). Taxonomy (GTDB): domain Bacteria; phylum Bacillota; class Clostridia; order Oscillospirales; family Butyricicoccaceae; genus Butyricicoccus_B. Next base: position 4,004 of record CAJUDU010000051.1, read on the forward strand.
CTACCGTCAGCAAGATCTTGCTGAGGCGGTAGGCGTATCGCGGCAAACGATTATTGCCATAGAAAATGATAAATATAATGCATCCCTTGAACTTGGGATGCGGCTCGCCCGTTATTTACAAACAACGGTAGAAGAACTGTTTATATTGGAGGATAACTCATGAAAAAGCCACAAATTGCGCTGCTGATTTATATCGCTGCTTTGGGATGTGATTTCTATTTACTCCCATACTGCATTCAAGATACTGGCTCAGGTATGTTCATGATGCTGTGTGTAATGCCGTTGGTTGCTATATGCAGTGCTGTCCTGTACAGTGTCCGGCGTGGGTTTTCCTTGCTGTTGCCAATGGTTGCAATGCTGTTATTTTCACCAACGATTTTTATTTATTACAACACCACTGCATGGGTTTATATCATATTTTATGGTGTAATTACCCTTGGCGGGAGCGGTATCGGGCATATTTTCTATCAAAAACGATAATGTATTATAAAAAGCAAGGCATAACTGTATTTTTTTCAAACAGTTATGCCTTATTTTCATATTCTTGCATGGCAGCCAGATGGCTGCCTATTTTGTTCGTTCAAATAATCTGTGCCCCAGTTACACATTGCGTCAAGCACTGGGATAATGCTTTCACCAAATGCGGTAAGAGAATATATTGTTTTCGGCGGTTTCTCTGGGATAACTTCTCGATGAATCATACCGCAGCTCTCCAAATGGTGTAGCTGCTGAGATAACATTTTGGGGGTTGCGCGGGGGATACACCGCTGAATTTCCATATAATGCAGTGGTTGTTTTGACAAATGCCAAAGGATTAAAGGTTTATATTTGCCGCCAATCAAGGATAAAGTTGCTTCAACAGGGCAGTTAAATACCTGGTTTTTCATCATATCACCTCAAGGAAAGTATATCATGCTGATACTTTTCGGGAAAGAGCTATCTTTTTGGGAAGTGCCTATTAAAAAAGTGCATTCTTGCGGATACGATTTAATATCGTTAAAATCATAGCAGATGGCAAACAGTAAAACGTCAAGCCATTTAAAAATTATTTTAGGAAGGTGAAATAAAATGGATTTTATTTCAATTGCGAAAAAACGTTGTTCTATCCGCCGGTATACGGCACAGAAAGTGGAACTGGAAAAACTGAAAAAAATCCTGCAAGCCGCCCATGTTGCGCCAACAGCGGCAAACCGTCAGCCAGTGCATTTGCTTGTAGTACAAAGCAAGGATGGATTATCCAAAATTAGCAAAGCTACGAATATTTATGATGCACCGCTTGCCATTATTGTTTGTGCAGATCATCAGAAAGCATGGGTGCGCTCATTTGACCAAAAACAAACCGGGGATATTGACGCATCTATCTTGACTGACCATATGATGCTTCAATCCACAGAATTGGGGCTTGGCAGCGTATGGATTTGCCATTTTAATCCAGATGTTTTGCGTCAGCAATTTGCCATTCCCGCGCATTTGGAGCCGGTAAATATTTTGGCAATTGGTTATGCGGATGAGCAATATGCCGACCCGGAACGGCATAACCAAACACGCATCCCACTGGATGAACTGGTGTCCTATGAAGCCCTGTAAAACACAATCACTGTGTTAAAAACTGAAAAATCCCGTACCGGATGATAGTTTTCACGGTACGGGTTTTTTTCAGGGCGTCCCAAGGCATTGTTTGCATGGGGAATAGCCTTGTGCAGCGGCTTCTGATTGGGTCGCAAAAGAAATCAGATTATCCTGCCCAATGCGTTTGGCAAACGCACAAGTCGGTAAGTGATATTTGCCGCCGTTTTGGCTGGCAACAACAGCAATTTCTTGATTCTGTTCAGCCGCTGGATCAATTACGGAAATTGCAAAAGCTGGGGAATGTCTGTCCTGCGCTTGGCAGGACAGCAAAGCAGAACCAGCCGCAACGGCTGTCACCTGGCAGACCACTTGCCCTTGCTGGACAGATTTCAGCTCCATAGCAGCAACCTGGCTGTTGGATGACGAAACATGGATATTTTCATTTGCCGCAGAAAATACAATCCCAGCTGTTTGCCCAACAGAAAGCTGTACTGGTGGAACAGAAACCAAACGGATATCCTGCCGTCCCTGCCAAATATCATACCCTGCAAGACCAGTGACCAGCAGCAGCAACACAATCCAAATGCTCATTGTCTTGTGCTTCATTTTGGCTCCTTATTAGAACTGCTGCGCGGTTTCCGTCGGATTTTTAAAGAAACCCCGGTTTCTTCCGAAGGTTTTTCGGTCGGGAAGGGTACCGATTTATGGGTATCTGGATCAATATGGTCGGTATAAAAATAAGATGCTGTTTTGACAGGCAGTTTTTTATCGCTCAGTGAACGGTCAATCAAACTGGAAATCAAGCTGTACAGCACCGCAAACAGCGGCACACCAATCACCATACCGACAAACCCGAATAATCCGCCACCGATTAAAATAGCAAACATAACCCAAAAACTAGAAAGCCCTGTGGAATCCCCAAGGATTTTGGGGCCAAGAATATTTCCATCAAATTGCTGAAGCACCAGGATAAAGATGATAAAATACAAACATTGCATTGGGTCAACCATCAGCACAAGGAACGAGCAGGGGACAGCGCCAATAAATGGGCCAAAAAACGGGATAAAATTAGTGATACCGATAATCACGCTAATCAGCACAACATAAGGCATACTGAAAAAGCTCATAAATACAAAGGTAATCATACCGATAATCAGGGAATCCAGCAGTTTGCCTGTGATAAACCCGCCAAATACCCGATGGATAAACCGGGTATTTTTTATGAACAAATTTGCGTGTTCGGTGCTAAAAATGCTGTATGCAGCTTTTTTAGCCTGCGCGGCAAATAAATCCTTGCTATTTAGGATATAAATCGCAATAATAATGCCCACGACAACATTTTTCAGCATATTGACGGTACCCATCAAACTGCCGCCCATCACCATAATCAGGGAAGGCAGCATGGAATCCTGAATCCATCTAACAATCCAGTCTGAAAAGTCATTATAAACGTGCATCAGGGCGCCTTGGATATCCGGGCTGGTTTGCAGGAAATTCTCTAACCATGCGGAAATTTGCGCTGGATAGTCTGGCATGGAATAAGTCAGGCTTAAAATACTGGCTGCAAGCTGTGGCAGCACCATATAAAGCAGTGCCGCGACCAAGACAATCAGCAGCATGACACTGGCAATGCTGGAAATCATTTTTGACCATGCGGCAGCCCGTTTTGAAGATTTTAGCATACGGGTAAGGGCAGGGCGCAATTTTTTGAAAAGCGCATTATAAATGGGCAGCAAAAAATAAGCAACAACCGCACCATAAATGAATGGCTTTAAAATATCAATAAATTTTCCAATGGCAGAGAACAACCCCTGCATCTTAAAAATCGAGAAAAAGAAACAAATGCTTGCAATAATAACAACAAAAGCAGTCAGCCCCCATTTGAAATAGGGGCTTTGGGAGGATTTTTTCATGATAGCGCCTCCAAAAGGGATTATATGGGGAAACCGCTGATGCAGGGCGGTTGCACCAGCGGCAAAAAAGAAATTATTCGTCGTTATCGCTCAGGAAAAGGCGCCAAATCAAATAAATATACGATGCAACAAAGCTAAAGAAAAGGAATACGCGGAAACGCTTAAAGAATTTTGAAAACTGTGCACCCAGCCAAACGCCAAAACTCAGCAGGCAAACTTTGCAGACTGCAAAATCAAACGGAGAAAAACCACGTGCTTTTTCGCGGGAATAGTTCAGCAAATCATCGGCACGGGCAAGCAGTTCGCCAGCCTGCCCACGCATTACAGCAACTTGGGCAAGGATTGCGTCACGGTCAATCTGGGATGGGTCAAGGCGTGTGCGGATAGAGGACCAATAGTCTTTAAAACAACATTTCATGAAATTTTCGCTCCTTTTTTATCATAAAATTAGGCTGATAGACAACACAAACATCAAGTTATTTTGCTTTCGCACTGCTGCACGGCAGGCAGCCGAAAGGGCTGATTTGCCCGAGTTGTATGCCAAGCTGGCGCGCCAACGCTTCCACGCTCTGGCAACCAGACTGCTCCAGCGCATGGCGCAGGATAAGCCCGCAGGCATGGGCGTCCGAACCAGCTTCATGATGGTTCAGCGGGATATGCAAAGCGGCGGAAACAGTATCCAGCTTATGGTTTTCCAAATCGGGCCATAACTTTTGGGATACTTTCACTGTGCAGATATACTGGCAGTGTGGCAAAGGGATATGATAAAATTCCAAACATTTGCGCAGTACGGCCGTATCAAACACCGCATTATGGCAGACCAGGATGTGGTGGTCAATATCTTGTTTGATTTGCTGCCAAAGTGTGCTGAAATCCGGCGCATCGGTCAGCATACTGCGGCGGATGCCATGGATTTTAATATTATACCAGTGGAACGCGCCAACAGAATCCGGCGGGCGGATGAGCCGCACATATTGCCGCACCGGTATATTATTTTCAAAAACAGAAACACCAATGGAACAAGCACTGGTATAGTATGCGTTGCCAGTTTCAAAATCAATCGCAGTATAATTCATGTTTCACCTCCGAGCTGTGCCCGCCCGCGCAACACACATAAAAAATGGTAAAATGGTGCAGTCTGTTTGAAAGCCGCCAGCATCGGCTGGACAAAAGAACCATCCCATAATGGGGTATAATCTTTTGTTTCAGCAAATTGCAGTCCAAGCTGTTTGCGGTTCAGCCATGGCTGATATATTTCTGGCGCATCGGGAAAACGGGAGCGTTTATAAAGCTCACCTTCCAGTGTAAACACATCGCAGCGCTCCACAGCCGCATAGGCTTCCAAAAAAAGTTTATCTTTTTTGCGAATCATATCGCGGGCAATTTCCATTTCTCCTTTGCCATAACCGCCAAAGCAGCCATAGCCCCAATATTCTGGCGCAACTTCCATATAATAGAAAGGTGGGCAATCATATTGGTTCATTTTTGGGCGGCGGAAATACAGCCATATATTTGCGCGGTATAATGTTTTATCTTTGGTATAGCGGGTATCGCGCCGGATACGGGAAACCATACGCGATGGTGTTGTGACAAACAGCGGGTCGATTTGCTGCATATCTGGCGTCATACGCTGGCACAGCGCTTGGAATGGCAAAGACATTTGCTGGCGGATTTCTTGTTTGTGCGCTTCATAAAAATCTTTGCTGTCCATCAAGCGGTTTTGAATCAGCAGATCCAGCCCTTCGGACTGAAACCCGGTAAATGTAAGTTCTTTCATGCGGGGGCAAGTTCGTCCTTCCATAGGATTCTTTCTTTATTGTATCCTGTTTTTCGGTTCTCTGCAAGAGGATTGACAGCAGAAGATAAAAAGTTTTCAGAGAAACGGCACAGACAGCAAAAAAGGGAGGAGGTTCTCAAACGGAACCTGCTCCCCCTCTGCTGGTTTATGATTTGTAAACAAGATCAGCCTCTGTCCAGCCGTCCAACACTGGTATCATAGACGCTGCAATTTTCCGTGCGCCTTCCAAGTCCTGAAGCAGATAGTTGCCGCATTCAATACGGGAAGCGCCAGGGATATCACCTTCATACGCGGCGATAAATGCCATAGATTCCTGTACCAGCGCGATAGCGTCTGCCGGGGGCAAGTCACGCACCAGAAAATAAAATCCGGTCATACAGCCCATGGGGCCGCAGTAAATAATATGTGCGGCAAAACGGCTGTTGCGCGTATAGGTGGCAAACAGGTGCTCAAAGCTGTGGCTGGCAGCCGGCTGCAAATAAACGCCGCCATTGGGGCGCACCATGCGGATATCATAAGTGGTGATATCGCCGTCAATGCGGGATGTATACATTCCAGGGGTCAGCAAATCATGGTTGACCTCAAAGCTGGCAATCCGTTTCATAAGGGAAAATCCGCTCCTTTTTATTTCGCAGAAATTGCACTGTCTTTCAGCACAACATCATGTGCGCCGCCTTCAACGATAGAGGTGGCAGAAACAAGGGTAATTTTTGCATTCTGCTGCAAATCCGGGATGCTCAGCGAACCACAGTTGCACATAGTAGAACGCACTTTGTTAAGGGTAAGGGTTACGTTGTCATGCAGTGAACCTGCATATGGCACATAAGAATCAACGCCTTCTTCAAAGGACAGTTTTTTATCACCGCCCATATCATAGCGCTGCCAGTTGCGGGCACGTGCGGAGCCTTCGCCCCAATATTCCTTCATAAAGGTACCACCAACATTGACTTTATTGGTCGGCGATTCATCAAACCGGGAGAAATAACGCCCTAACATACAGAAATCTGCGCCCATAGCAAGCGCAAGGGTAATATGGTAATCGTGTACAATGCCGCCATCCGAACAGATGGGAATATAAACGCCAGTTTCACGGAAATATTCATCACGGGCAGCTGCAACTTCAATGGTAGCAGTTGCTTGTCCGCGTCCAATGCCTTTCTGTTCACGGGTGATGCAGATAGAACCGCCGCCAATGCCGATTTTGACAAAATCCGCGCCAGCTTCGGCAAGGAAGCGGAAACCATCGCGGTCAACCACATTGCCTGCGCCAACTTTAACCGTATCGCCGTAATTTTCACGGATCCATTTCAGGGTACGGCTTTGCCATTCAGAGAAGCCTTCTGAAGAGTCGATACACAGCACATCAGCGCCTGCGGCAACCAGCGCGGGAACACGTTCCGCATAGTCGCGAGTATTGATGCCTGCGCCAACGATATAACGTTTATCGCTGTCCAGTAATTCTAATGTATTGGTTTTATGGGAATCATAGTCTTTTCGGAATACCATATAAACCAAATGCTGATTTTCATCAACCAGCGGCAGGGCATTCAGCTTGTGATCCCAAATGATATCATTTGCGGTTTTCAGGGTAGTATCTGCCGGAGCAGTGATTAGCTTGTCAAACGGGGTCATAAAATCAATGACTTTTTCATCTGTGGACATACGGGACACACGGTAATCCCGGCTGGTGACAATGCCGAGCAGTTTGCCAGTTGCGGTGCCGTCATCAGTGACAGCCATGGTGGAATGCCCTGTCTGTTCTTTGAGCGCCAAGACATCTGCAAGAGTCATATCCGGCGTAATATTGGAATCGGAAACAATAAAACCAGCTTTATAGGCTTTGACACGGGCAACCATTGCGGCTTCGCTTGCAATCGACTGAGAACCATAAATAAAGGAAATGCCGCCTTCTTTCGCAAGTGCAATTGCCATATTATCATCGGATACGGCTTGCATAATCGCGGAAACAAGCGGGATGTTGGCATATAAGGGAGATGTTTCGCCTTTTTTAAATTTCACAATGGGGGTACGCAGACTGACATTTGCTGGCATACATTCTGCGGAGGAATATCCGGGCACCAGAAGATATTCACTAAACGTGCGAGAAGGTTCGGAAAAATAAAATGCCATATTTGATGCTCCTTTTCAATCTTTTCTAGACCATTCATGTATTTTATCTATTATACTCCTGATGCACCGAAGAAGTAAACCTGCGGATTGCAAGAGAATTAGAACAAAAAACACAAGATTTCTATGCAATGCGCGCAAATCCCTGCGGTTGTATTTTGCTGTGCTCAAAGCGCTTATGGCTTATGCAGCACACATCGCCTGCCGGTTTGTTGATAGCAGCGGAAACAGCCATAACAGCCACGGCAGGCAGAAATACCGCCATCCCGGATGCGGCGGATAAAATCGGGCTGGCAGATAAACGGACGTGCCGCAGAAACCAGCGCCATGCCCGCGTCTAACGCAGCTTGCATCATATCGCGGCTGTGCAGCCCGCCAACGAGGATCAGCGGGGGGATATCCGGAAGCGCAGCCAATGTTTTTGCCTGTTCGAGGTAATAAGACTGCGCTTCCGGCGGCTGGGCAGCAAAGTCATAACCGGAAAGCTCTGCCGCGGCAATGCCTTGGCTTTGCGCAAAGCGCAGCATATCCATAAGGGCAGGGGAAAAGCCTGCATCCTGCCCACGGATATTGACATGGAGCTTCAGCAGGACGGGATAATCTGTGCCAACAGCCTTTCTGACCTTCATGATGGTTTCCCGCACAATCCGGAAACGGTTTTCGGCATTGCCGCCATATTCATCCATGCGTTCATTGGTTTGCGGGTCGATAAATTCAGAAAACAGATAGCCATGCGCGCAATGTATTTGTATGCCGTCATAGCCGGCTTCTTTGGCCCGGATTGCGGCGGATGCAAAATAATCCTGGATCTGCAAAATCTCCGTCTTAGAAAGGGCGTATGCTTGAATCCCAGGCTTATAAGCAAGCGGGCTGGGGGCGGCAGGCGTGCCGCCAATCACATCTGGCGGGCAAAGCCCGCCGGAATGGTTAAGCTGCTGTACAATCGTACCACCGTGGCGGTGTACCAGTGCGGTCAGCGCCTGCTGTGATGGGATAAAACGGTCATCGTACATACCATTTTGGCGCGGGTCATTGCGCCCTTCTGGGCAGACACAGGCATGACCTGTAATAATCAGCCCAACATCATTTTCCGCAAGCTGCTGATAGATTTGCATTTGCATATCTGACACCGTGCCGTCCGGGTTGCCTGCGTAATCATTTGTCGCGGAACGACAAATGCGATTGCGCAAACGCAGCCTACCAACTGTACAGGGGACAAATAAATCTTTCATGAGAAATCCTCCAGCAAAAAACGCATTACCGCAAGGTTAAACTGGGCAGGCAGCTTTGCAGCGCAGAAATGGTCGCCGCCTGGGATGCGGTACAGCCTGCCATGCGGCAGGCAAAGCGCAATGCGCCAGGAATGCTGGTCAAACACCATATCATTTTCTCCGGCAATGACCAAAGTGTGTGCTGTAATCCGGCGCAAATCTGCCCAATCTACGCCATAATCCCGTGCCATTAGTGCAAGCACATCAAATTTATGCCGGAACGCCGTTCCAAAGGGGCGGAGCACTGCCAATGCGCCAAGGACTGGGTATAGCGGGAGTTGAGTAGCAGGTTTGATGCCGGTCAGCATGTGGATATTTGCGCCATTGAGCACCAGTTTATCTACATGATTCGGATACTTGAGAGCAAATTTTATGGCAAGATTGCCGCCATCTGAAAAGCCTAAGATATGGGCGCATTCAAGCCCATATGCTTCAAAAACAGCTTTCAAATCGTCTGACATCCGGTCAAAATTCAGCCCATGGGTATCATAACCGGATTGTCCATGCCCACGGCTGTCTACAGCAATGACGCGGAACCGTTGGGCGAAAACTGGGATTTGTCCAGCAAAATAATGACTGTCCTCCCCGTTTCCATGCAGCAGGACAAGCGGTTTGCCTTGCCCCCAAGTGTAACAGGCAATTTTAATATTTCCAGATCGCACAAATACCGGATGAGATGCAAAAGTGTTATCCATCTGCCATCACCTTTACATAATAACGGCGGGTGCGTGGCCCATCAAATTCACAGAAATAAATGCCTTGCCACATGCCAAGCAGCGGCTTGCCATCCTCAATCAGTATGGTTTCAGAAGCGCCGACAGCAGAACATTTCAGGTGTGCATCCGAATTGCCTTCGCTGTGCTGGAAAACACGCCGGTCTGGGAAGGCTTCATCAAACCCAATTTCCAAATCATGCTGTACATCTGGGTCAGCGTTTTCATTGATGGTAATTGCAGCTGTTGTATGCGGGCAGAATACCACGCAGATGCCCGACTGTACGCCAGATTCTGCAATCACATTGCATACAGTATTCGTAATGTTTTGATAGCCTTGCCGCGCGGTATGCAAGGTAAATTTTTTTGTTTTCATAAAGCCTCCTGACGCTGTTCACAAAGATAGGTTGCTTCCAAATCAGACAAATGCAGTTTGACCGCCAAAGGATATTTTTCATACGCATTGGCAATAGCAAAGCTGCCAGCGCGGGCAGAATCATCAAACCCACCCATATGCCAGCGTATGGCAACTGCTTCCTCATTTTTAAGACGCATAAATTTTTCGATTAAAAAGACGGATTTTTCCCCATGCCCATAAGGAAATTTGTCATCGATGGTATAATATGGAACGCGTTCCCATTCGCCGCGTTCATTTTTTTTGTTGCGGAAATCGGTGGCATAATAGCCAGCTTTGCAGATATCATGCAAAAGGGAAACAATCGCAAAACTTTCTGGGTCATCTTTTTCCGGGTCAAAATGCTTGGCAGTCAGCACATTATAAACATTGACACTGTGTTCCACAAGCCCGCCTTCATATGCCGCATGGAAGCGGGTAGAAGCTGGGGCAATGAAAAAATCGGTCGTTTCCAGCCATTCCAGTAGCTTATCAGCACCGCGGCGAGTGATATGTGCGCGGAAAATTTCTAAAAATTTTTCTTTCATAATTCCTCCATATGTATCTGTGCCAGTGCGGACAGTTTTTCTGCCGTATTCCGGGCAGGGTCGTCCAGCACCTGGCTGAGCAGCCAGCGCTGCATTTCCCCGACTGCTTTGCCATGCAAGCCAAGCGCCATCAGGTCATGCCCATTCAGTGCCAGTGAACGCACCGATAAGCAAGCCCCCTGGCGTAAGGTTTCTTCCAGCATGGCAGCAAGCTGCTGATAATACCCAATATATTCCGCGTGAGTGCCGCGCCCGACACAATCGGCTTTTTTTATCATGAGCAGTTGCCGTAAACGGGTTTCGCCATGCTGCGCCAGTCGACGCCGGACAGATTTTATATCCTGTTCAATTGGAACATCATGAATGCGCACCAGTGACACAACAGTTTCCCGCAGGGCAGCAGGCAGGCGCAGGGCAAGGCAGCGCTGCTCTGCAAGTGCCGCACTGATTTTCGGATGCCCATAAAAATGTCCAACCCCATTTTCATCCATGGTAAAGGCATCCGGCTTGCCGGCATCGTGCAGCAGTGCGGCAAGCCGCAGGGCAGGTTGTGCGGGAATTTGTTCAAGCACGCGCAAGGTATGTTCCAGTACATCGTAAAGATGGTACGCGTTATGTTGCTGAAAGCCGCGCATAGGCAGCAGTTCGGGCACGATAACCCCAAGGATATCTGTATATTTGCGCAGAATCTGTCCAGCATAACGCCCGCATAATAGGCGCAGTAATTCTGCGCTGACCCGTTCGGGCGCAACTTGAGCAAGCGTGGGCGCAAGGGCATATAAAGCGGCTTCTGTCACGCTTTCAATGGCGAAACCGGTTTGTGCTGCCAGCCGCAGGCCGCGCAGGATGCGCAGGCTGTCCTCGGAAAAACGGGTATAGGGATTCCGCACTGCACGCAGAGTATGGTTTATGATATCCGTTTGTCCACCAAAAGGGTCTGCCAGCCCACGGTAAGGGCTATATGCAATGGCATTGATGGTGAAATCCCGGCGGGATAAATCTTCTTCCACCGTGCGCACAAACCGGACATGATCTGGATGGCGTTTGTCTGAATATCCTGATTCCACCCGAAAAGTAGTGATTTCCAGCGGCATTCCATCCAGCAGGACTGTTACTGTGCCATGGCGTAAGCCAGTTTCAACCACACGTTCGCCAGCAAAAACAGCAATGGTTTCTTGGGGACGTGCTGCGGTGCATAAATCATAATCATGCGGCGAAATGCCCCGCAAAGCATCCCGTACCGCGCCGCCGACAATATAAGCAGGATATCCGGCATTCTCCAGCCGCGCAAGCGCGGATAAAACAGGCTTGGCAGGCTGTATCACGATTTATCACGCTTCTGCTGGAGCGGGGCAGCAGTGCCATCCGGCTTTAGGATAATGGTATTGTCAAGCTGGGCTTTCAGGCTGCTGCGGAATGCAGAAATATATTCCTGCCGCAGGGCTTTCTGTTCCGCGGCTTCCGCCGCGTCCAAACCAGTGGTTTTCGCTTTTTTGGCAAGCGCATTGATCCGGTCAATTTTTTGTTGTTCCATATTTTTGCGCCTTCACTTTCTTTAAAATCTACCTGTATTATACCAAACCAAATGCGGCTTGAAAAGCAAAAGAATTGCACAAACACCCAAGTACACAAAATGATTTCAGCCTCAGTAAAAGCCTTTTCTAAAAGAAAAAACCATGGAATACAGTCGCTAGATAACCAGATTCATCAAGCATGGTGTGTTTTTGTAAGCGGACAGGGCAGAGGATGTGACATTGCCCAATAATATAGCCGAAATATAGCCATTTTGATGCTTGACGGATGGGGTGAAATATGGTATATTAAAGCAGAAAAACAGAACTTAACAGGAATATGTGCAAAACATTTCGGTAAGCTGCTTTTTTTGACCCATATGTTTTGTATAGTGCTTGTGATGTTTTGGATTTTTGCTGCGCAGGGAATCGTGCCCCGATAGCCAATATGTTGGCTGCCGGTGTGCTTTTTTGTGTGCAGGCAGGGCTTTTTTGGAAGCCCGGAAAATAGGCGGAGCGCCGGGAGCACCTACTCACCGGCATCAGCAAAATAAAATCAAAGGAGAATTGAATATGGATTTCCATCTGACCCGTGAGCAGGACCTGGTTCGCCAGATGATGCAGAGCTTCACCGAAAACGAAGTCAAGCCCATCGCTGCGGAAACTGACGAAACCTGCACCTACCCCCGCGAGAACATTGACCATCTTTTTGACCTCGGGGTTATGGGCATGATTGTCCCGAAGGAATATGGCGGGGCAGGATCTGACGACCTGTGCAGCGCAATTGCAATTGAGGAACTGAGCAAGCAGTGTGCTTCCACTGGCGACATCGTTGCAACACACAACGGCTTGTGCTGCGGCCCTATTATTGCGCATGGTACCGAGGAGCAAAAACAAAAATACCTGCGTATGCTGACCGAAGGTCATAAAGTCGGCGCGTTTGCGCTGACCGAACCAGACGCTGGTTCCGATGCAGCAAAGGGCACCTGTGTTGCCGAACTTGATGGTGACCATTATGTGCTCAATGGCTCCAAGATTTTTATTACCAATGGCTATGTTGCAGATGTATTTGTTGTTTTTGCAATGACCGATAAGTCCAAGGGCACCAAGGGCATTTCCGCGTTTATCGTAGAAAGCTCCTTCCCAGGCTTCTCTGTTGGTAAGCACGAACAAAAACTCGGCCTTCATGGGTCCCCAACAGCCGAAATTGTTTTCACTGACTGCATCGTTCCAAAAGAAAACCTGCTGGGCAAAGAAGGCAAGGGCTTCAATATCGCAATGCAGACCCTGGATGGCGGCCGTATCGGTATCGCTGCACAGTCCCTTGGCATTGCAGAAGGTGCAATGAACGAAGCTGTCAACTATGCGAAAGGACGCGTACAGTTTGGCCGCCCGATTTCCAAATTCCAGAACACCCAGTTCCTGTTTGCTGATATGCACGTTGCAATCGAAGCAGGCCGCCTGCTGACCTATAAGGCAGCAATGAAGAAAACTGCTGGCGAAAAGTACACACTGGATGCGGCAACCGCAAAGCTGTTTACCTCTGAAGCTGCGATGAAGATTACCACCAAGGCAGTACAGGTATTCGGTGGTTACGGCTACACCAAGGATTATCCAGTAGAACGTATGATGCGTGACGCCAAGATCACCGAAATCTACGAGGGTACTTCTGAAATCCAGCGTGTTGTTATTTCCGGCAACATCCTGGGCAAGTAAGGAATAAGGAGGATTACATAAATCATGAAAGTTATCGTTTGTGTAAAGCAGGTTCCCGATACCTCCGGTAAGGTT
>CAJUDU010000052.1 GCA_910584935.1 uncultured Butyricicoccus sp.
TTGATTGCTGGCATCTGCAACTTTGACCGCTTAGCTTAATTTCGCAAGAGGTCTAGTATTGGGAGCGAAATAAATTACGCTTCGATAATTTGGATGACCGTACCCACAGAAAGTTTTGGCATCGGTTTATTTTCAACATAAATGGTGCCTGGCAGTTCCACTTCGGTTTGTCCGCTGAAGTTAATGGTACAATGCCCCAATCCGGCAAGTGTGACAGGCGCTTCATCGCCGACTGCCGTAATCCGATAAGATTCATTGTCGATTTTCAGCATTTGCCCTGCGCATATTGTCCCTTCGACAGGGTTTACGTCCACCGAATAGCAGTAATCGCGCAATTCTTCTGGTGCGTTGTCGCCAAACAGGATAAACATTCCCGCATCCTGAAATTCATCCACAGAAATACCCAATGCTTTGACTGTGTTTTTATAAATTGTTTTCATCAAAAGACCTCCATTCTCCCGCTTTCTTTGTAAAGAAAGCGGGGCAAAGAAACTTCACTTTTTTCCACGTATCTGCACATCTGCGCTTTTTCATCTTGCCTGCCTCCACAAAGGCAGGGCAAAGAAATTTCAATTTATGTTATCATATTTTTGATTCAAATCCATCAGGCATAGAGTCCAAAGCTAGCTGCAAAAGCGAGCAGGACACGAATCCAGCCTGTCAGAAAGCGGGAATACATAACAGACACAACACCGACTTCAATGGTTTCGGTTTCTGCTTCAGCAAGCCCTAAGCCAACCGGGATAAAGTCACATGCACCCTGGCAGTTGATTGCGAACAGTGCAGGCAGTGCCATTTGAGGTGCAATATTCCCTTTGCCGATTTCGGCGCCAACCAATGTACCAACAATCTGTGCAATCACCGCGCCAGGCCCCAACAATGCGGACAAACCTGGGATAGAACAGATAATACCGAGAACAACCAAGCCGAAAATATTACCTGCCAGCGGCGTTAAAATAGAGGCAAACGCATTGCCAAACCCAGAACCGTTGATAATGCCGATAAGCATGGATACAAATGCCATAAAGGGGAGCAAAGTTGTAATACAGGTTTGGATTGCATCACGTGCCGCCTGATAGAAGGTATTGACGGCTTTGCCCGCGCCCAAGCCAACTTTTGTGATGATTGATTTCTTTTCCTGCTTTGCAAGGGTTTCAGAAACCTTCATGTCTGCTGTGAATTTCACGTTACCGGGTTTTTCTTCGGATTTTGTTTCGGGCTGCTGTACCGGTGTTGACGCGGTGCCAGCGGCGGGGGATACTTGGTTTGATGTTACCGCAGATACGTAAATATCTTCTGTGATAAATTTTGCCATGGGGCCGGATTTGCCAACCGGCATCACATTGATTGTCGGGATACCCTTTTTGGGGTAAATGCCACAGCGGAGCGTGCCACCGCAGTCAATGATAACCAGTGCAAGTTCTTCTTCCGGACAATTGGTTTTAAAGCCGTTGACCGGAATAAGCCCTGTGAGTTCTACGATTTTTTGCAGGCATTCCGGTTCTGCGCCGCCGCCTGTGATGTACATAACTTTATTGCGCTGCTCAGTCGGGGTAATGACCAATGGGCCGCCAAAGCCACCTGCGCCGCGTTCTACACGGATTGAACGGTATTCTGCCATTTCTATGTTCTCCTTCCCTATCTCTTTGCCTTATTTGGACATTTTCAGCTCACGGCTAAGTTTTATGCCTTGCTGCTTTTCGACGAATTTGGTGGTAAATTCGGTTGACCAGCCCGAAATAAAGTTCGCGACAAGACCAACCAGCATATACCGTACCGCGAGTGGCGCGGTATCCAGCCCAAGCGCTGTAATACCATTTGCAATGCCTAGCCAAATGAATAGTTCTGATGCGTTAATATGTGGAAATAACCCATTGTTGGTATGGCAATGGTAAGTTGCCGATGCGTAATAACTGGGTTTGTAAAACTCTGGCATAAATTTGCCGATGGACAGCCCCATCGGATTGCCCAGCATAAAGCAGCTTACAAACGGCAGTACCAAATATCGTAACAGTGGGTTGCCTGTGCAGACACGGGCAAGCTTTTCCACCTTGTCATCGCCCGCCAGTGCAATAATTGCGTTCATCAGAGTCAGCAGCATCACAATTGTTGGGATAATGCCTGTAACCCAGCTCATAAATTGTTCGCCGCCAAGCGTAAACAGGTTCATAAAACCGGCAGCTAAATCAATAATGAAATCCATAATGTTCCGCCTTTCTTAGTTCTCTTTTGCTTTTTTCTGAAAGATACCCGCAAGGGAGCTGCCAGCTCGCTGGAAGGGGGATGGCGGCTGTACAATTTCCTCGCCGGCAATAAATTTGTTATATGTGTTTGAGGCATCCAGAATTGCTTTGCCCAGGTTTTTGTGGCAGCGCGGCAAATCCGCCTGCCCAAGGCTGCCAATATGCTTGCCAGTGAACCCCGGTAATGGTTTGACCCGTGCAAAGCAGGTGATGCCTTCCAGCTTCCGGCTTTCCCGAATATACCCCTTTTCATCCAGCAGGAACATTACAATTGCTCCCGCATGGAAACCGCCTGATTTCCGTCCGCAGGCAACACGCCCTTGCCGCCGCAGCTTGATAAATTCATTTGAAAAGTGTTTCATTTGTATGCTGCTAAGCAGTGCCTGTAAAACAAACACGATAGCAAGCGCAAGACCTAACCTGAACATCAATGATATGCCTCCTTATTTGCCAGCCTGCCGGTATAGCGCCCGCAGCAGTGCCTGAAATGTATCTGCTGCCGCAATCTTATCCAGTATGCCAGCGTCCTGTACGATGCTGATAATTTCATCATATACTCGTATCAGCAAACCATCCTCATGCCCTTGCTGCGCAGGCAGCCCGAGCATAAATATCACCCTGATATCATGGTTTTGATAATGGATTGGCGCAGGGGATACACCAACCGCCAGCACCAGTTTATCCCCAGCATATTGGATGCTGTGCGGGATCGCTGCCGCATGACCAAAAACCATTGTACCTTTCTTTTCCCGGTCGCGCAGGCGTTCGGGGAACCCTGCATCCACCTGTCCATCTGCCGCTAATTTTTCTGCCATACTGCTGACAGCCTCGTCATAGGTTTCCGCTTCCAGCACAAAGAACCGGCTCTCATCGAGCAGCCCATTCATCACAAACCAGTTGTTATCCAGCATCGGGATATCCACCTGATCCCAATAACGCGCTTTTTCAATTTTATGCAGCAGTTCTTGTTCATTGAGAATTTCATGAATGCGGATGACAGGGCGGTCACAAGGGCAAGGCAAATCTACAGTTGTTAGTACCATATCATAACCATTAAGGATTTCCCGGCTAACTTTTTCATCTGCAAATAAATCCAATTCGGCTGAGCTGTCCAGCACCCGCCGCAGCTGCACGGCGACCAGCCGTGCGGTGACTCGTCCTGTGCCGCAAACCACAGCTGCCCGAAAATGTTTTTGCTTCAAATCCTGTTCTTCCAGGAATACCCCAAAATAAGACGCCAAATAGCCGCGTTCATCTTTAGTAACGTCCATGCCATATTCGGTTTGGATGACTTTTGCCGCAACGCCAGCCATTTTCCAAGCAAGCGGATATTTTTCCTGCAAATCCTCCAGCAGCGGGTTTTTCAGCGGCACATGATAACGCAGCCGGTTGAGCATAAACATCATGTGGTATAAAAATTCTTCCGTAAACGCACTGCTTTCAATCCGGATATCCATTTCGGTTTGGATTTGCCGCAGCACTTTGCCCATCAATTCGCGCACGGTTTCATCAAGCGGGATTGACTGTAAATCCTGCACATCTGCCGGTGTGCGCATACCGATGATTGGCAGCAGAGCAAATAATTTTTCTTCCACAGGGATTTCTACCCGCAAAAGTTCCGCAATCCGTTCGAGCAGCGCGTTGACGGCGGCAAATTCCGGACGGGCTGTCAGGTTATAAAAATGGGCGGACAATGTGCCGATATAATGCCCGGTTAAAAAACGGTCAAGCATCAGAGTGACAAATTGTTCAAATGTCGCCTGCACACTTTTTTCAAACCCGGCGAGGTGCGCGGTAATGATTTGGGCAATTTCCACATCCATTGGATAATCCTGATAAATCGCGGTATTATCCAGCACATAACGGCGGATATCACTTTCACTGCCATGCAGGGATAAGCCTTTGCCGGTTTTGCCCATTACAGATAGCCGGTAGGGTTCCAGTTCTGTGCGCAGTTTTTTGAGATCACCCATCAGTGTTGTGCGCCCGACATTCATTTCATATGCGAGTTCATCGGTTAAAACTGGGCGTTCGGCACGCATTAACTTGCCGAAAATGTAATCCAGCCGGTTGCGCGGGGAATTTAGGAATGGTGCGGTATGGGACAAGCGGTCAAATGCTTTTTGGAACTGCACCTGGTCAAAGATACGCAATGTATACCGCCCTTGGGTGCCTTCAATTGCAGCACTGCCATGCAGCAGCCCATTCAGCGCTTTGATATCGTTGCGGATTGTCCGTTCACTGACTTCCAGCCGGGAAGCCAGCGCATTGACTGAAAGAACAGGGGTTTTGCAAAAAAGCTGGAGCAGGTTTGCGGTGCGGTTGTCGTGGAACAAGCTGTTCATGCCAATGCTTCCCCCCTTTCTTTCCATTCAAATTAGCCGCGGGATTTGCCGCCGGAAATATTGACGGTTGTGCCCGCAATATAGCTTGCGCGGTCAGATACCAGGTATGCAACCAAATCGCCGACTTCATCTAATTTGCCATCGCGCCCCATCGGAATTACTTTGCTGTAATCGGTGGATAAATCCTCCGGTTTGCAGCCGCGGGTGTAGGCAAGGGCTTCATTATATGCCGCGGTGCGCAGCCCGGTAGCTTCCATAATGCCAGGGGCACACGCCAACACACGGATATGATATTTGCCAAGTTCCTTTGCCCACGAGCGGGTAAAGCTATCCACAGCGCCTTTGGTGGCGGAATAAGCTGATTGCCCTTGTGAGCCTTCCTTGCCCGATTCCGAGGACATATTGACGATCACGCCGCCGCCCTGTTTAAGCATTTGTCGCGCGCATGCCTGTGCGCATAAGAATACGCCTTTAACATTGACCGCAAACATTTTTCCAAACGATTCTTCATCCAGTTCATATTGTGGCTTTTCGCCAGCGACATCGACCAGCAGCCGCGGCAGGTTAATACCTGCATTGTTGACCAGCGCGTCAATCCGCCCAAATTTGGCAACCACAGCATCCGCCATAGCCTGCACGCTGTTTTTATCGGTTACATTGCACTGGACGCAGTATGCGCCTTCCAGTTCACTGCCGGTTTCCACATTCATATCCGCAATCACGGCGTTTGCGCCAACCGCCAGCAGCGCGTCTGCCACGTGTCTGCCAATCCCGGAAGCGCCCCCTGTTACAATCACTGTTTTCCCTTCAAGTGCCAACCAGTTCTGATTCATTGCCATATTTCCTCCTTATGAAGTCCCCCGCTTTGCCGGGGTTCCTTTGATGGCTCTATTGTACCGTCTTGCGGCACAAATTTTAATGCCACCTTTTTCGCCCTGGTGGAAACGGGCTGGTACACTGCTTTTCCGTCGGCGTGAAATTTACCGGCATATTGTATGCTTTATTATGTTCTATGCTTTAAATTTTGTTTATTTCCCATAATTTTCGCAAACTTTAATAAAATATTTTATTAAAGTTTATATCATTATACCCTACCTGCCCAGATTGTCAAGCAGGCAAGTCGAATAAACTTTGTCTTATGTTTTCGGGTAAAATCACGAAAACGGCTCTACCGGACAACCTTTCCCGCATAGGATAGTGCAGAAAGGGCAGGTGAAACAGCCATATGAAAAACATTTATAAACATGGCACGCCGGATCAACAGGCATTCATCCAAAAATGGATACAGCTACTCAAGGGGCAGCAAGCATGAAAGCTGCGATTTATTGCCGTTTATCTGAGGAAGATAAAGAGAAATCCGGCAGCGACAGCGGCAGCATCCGCAACCAAAAAACTATGCTGCTGCAATATGCCGCCGCCCAGGATTGGGAGATTTATGATATTTACAGTGATGATGATTATGCTGGAGCTGACCGGGGACGCCCTGCATTCAACCGTTTGCTGCAAGACGCAAAAGCGCGCCGATTTGATATTGTGCTGTGCAAAACCCAATCGCGGTTTACCCGTGAAATGGAGTTGGTGGAAAAATATATCCATGGGTTATTCCCAGCATGGGGCATTCGGTTTGTCAGCATTGTTGACCATGCTGACACTGAAAATCAAGGCAATAAAAAAGCCCGTCAGATTAACGGGTTGGTCAATGAATGGTATTTAGAAGATATGTCCGAAAATATCCGCAGTGTGTTAACCAGCCGCAGGCAAAATGGGCTGCATATTGGGGCATTTGCGCTTTATGGTTACCGCAAAGACCCGGAACATAAAGGGCATTTGCTGATTGATGAACCAGCAGCAGCGGTTGTCCGGCAAATTTTCATATGGTTTTCGGAAGGTTATGGGAAAACCGCCATTGCAAAAATGCTCAATGACCAAGGTATCCCTAATCCTTCGGCATATAAGCGGCAGCAAGGTTTGCAATATCATGCGCCGGGGCAAGGCACACTGTGGCGGTATGCAACAATTTCCGCCATGCTGGCGAATGAAATGTATATTGGCAATCTGGTGCAGGGCAGGTATGGCAGTATTTCCTATAAGACCAAACAGAACCGCCCCCGTCCCAAAAGCGAATGGTACATTACAAAGGGCGCCCATGAACCCATTATCAACCGTGCATTATGGGATAAGGTACAATCGCGGCTTTCTCAGCGCAGCAAGCCTTTTGCGAGCGGCAAAATCGGACTGTTTGCGGGCAAGGTACGCTGTGCGGGCTGTGGTTATGTGATGCGTTCCAGTAAAAGCCATGACAGGCAGTATCTAAGGTGTCCAAGCCGGATGGTGTCTAAAACGGCTTGCGCGGGCGCATTGATTGCCGTCCAGCGGCTGGAACAACTGGTACTTGCACAAATGCAGCAGTTATGTAGCGAATTGCTGGACAAGGATATGATTTATCGTTCTGGGCACAAGGAACAGGAACAATGCCTTGCCTTGCGTGCCAGTTGTGAGAAACAGCTTGCCGAACGACAGCAAGCCTTACGTGCCCTTTATCTGGACAGGGCAAAAGGGCTGCTTACCGCAGATGATGCCGCCGCGCTGGCAAAAGGATTTGCCGCTGAAAAAAACCGCTTAGAACAGCAAATGCAAGCCATAGACGCACAGCTTGCCGCATTTACCGAAGAAATCCAACCCGCACCATTCCCCCAGCAGCTATCGCGCAAAATGGTAGAAACCTTTATTGCACATATTTTTGTGGGCAAACGCATTGCGGGCAGCCAGGATATTCCGATTGAAATCCATTGGGATTTTTAAGATATTATCGCGGACACTCCTAAAATTGATTTCCATACCTTCCGTCCAAAACACGCAAAAAGTTATGAAAAGCGGAAAAATGACCATTCCAGCGACAGCCTAAAACCAATAGGACATCGCTTTCACCCTTAGCAGCTACCACCCCAAAGCTTTGTACGCACGATGACCTTAATCACCTTGATTTCATGCAGCCTGCGTGCTATACTGAAACATATGGGCACAATATCCAACCCAGCTTATAAGGAGGACGATATGGGAATTAAGGGAACAAAAACAGAAGAAAACCTGCGCAGTGCATTGGCAGGTGAATCCATTGCACGCAACAAATATACATATTTTGCGCAGACTGCCCGTGCAAATGGGGATGAGGAAACAGCGGCGGCATTTGAGCAGATGGCACGCAATGAAATGACTCATGCACGGTTCTGGTTTGAAAAGCTGTATGGTAAGCCAGGCGACAGCGCAGCTTGCCTGACATTAGCCGCCCAAGGGGAATACAGTGAATGGCACCAAATGTACCCCGAATTTGCCGCGCAGGCGCGTGCGGACGGCTTAGAAGAAATCGCGGTGATGTTTGAACAGGTTGCCGCCATTGAACGCAGCCACGAAAAACGTTTTCTGACTCTGCTTGCCAAGAAAAGCAACGAACCCGTGACGCAGCAAGCGCCAAAACAAAAAGAAACTGGTTTTCGGTGCCAATTTTGCGGTGCGGTTTTTGATACCCGCCCAGATGTTTGTGATGTTTGCGGGGCAATCGGTGCGTTTGATTATATCGGCTGATAAAATGTTGTCTTTACGCACTTGCAGCAGAGCAGAAAGCGCGCACCACCTATGATAACTTGCTTCGCCTAATTGATGACCCGGATGTCCGTGACCCGCTCAAGTTCCTGCGCCAGCGGGAAGTCACGCACTTCCAGCGTTTTGGCGAAACGAATCAATCAAGGTAAAGTTAAATCCTCCACTTGATTTCGTAGCTGTCCTCTGTGGCCTTAATCTCCAGAATGAGATAATCAACCACTTCCCTTTTGCTGTCTATGTCCAGTTCATCCCAATGCGCCATGTAGTCTTTCAGTTGCGCTATATCAGGCTTTTCACTGTTCTCCAACGGGGACAGTTCGCTTAATTGCTGTCTATACACACTGGCCTGTGCGTCAAGTTCAGTGATACGCTTGTTGATGTACTCCATCAGAACATCGTTAGCATCCGATACTTTACTAACCAACTTTTCAATCTCTGCTGAAATTTGCTCCAGTTTAACATTGATTTCATGGATTTTGGGATTTTCATGATTGATCTGTGGCTGTGTCAACGTTTCAAATTCCTTGACGTGTTCAACCATTTCTTCAAAGGTACAGTTTTCAAACGCTTCAGCATTGATACCGCCCACACCCTCACATCGGTTAGTCTGCATCCTGTGGCTACAGATAAAATACCGTACAAGCCTTGTCTTTAGCTGAGTCTTTCGGATCGTCAGTGCATAACCACACTTGCCGCATTTAACCTTGCCAACTAACCATGTATTGTGTCCTTTAAGTGGCCTTGCAACCTGTTTGTTATTCAGGCATTTCAGCCTTGATCTAAGCCAAATATCAGACGGAACAATACCATCATGCGGAGCTAATACTATGTGCTGCCCCTCAAGGTGTACAGATTTGCGCCCAGCATCTTTGTCGGAGTATAGATAACAACCGTTTGTTCCAATGTAATCTTCCGGGCTGTTGTGCAAATTAGTCCCCTGATCCTTGTAAAAGCGGTACACATCCAAATCCGCTTTGACGTAAACGGGATTTTTAATCATATCAGCTATACGGCATCTGTCCCACGCTCCATCTTTAGTGCGGCTATTTACAATACCGTTCTCTTCAAGATAACGGACAATATCACCGTAGGACGTTTGAGGCTGTGCGTACATAGAGAAAATCAGCTTTACAACCTCTGCTTCTTCTGGAATAATTTCATAATGGGCGGTCTTTTTCCCATCAATAGTAAACGGCTCCAGCTTATAGCCATATGGAATGCGCCCTCCCATATAAAACCCCTTGCGGCTCCGGGACATATAAGCATCCATTACTCGTTGCTGGATCGTTTCTCGTTCCAGTTCTGCAAATACGACAATGATTTTTAGCATTGCCCGTCCCATAGGGCTTGACGTATCAAACTTCTCTGTACACGATACAAATTCAACCCCATATTGCTGAAACTCAGTAAACAGATTCATAAAGTCCATGACTGATCTGCTAATACGATCCAGCTTATAAACAATAACCCGGTTTACCTCTCCCCTACGTATAGCCTCCATCATGATTTGAAATTGTGGGCGGTCTATGTTCTTTCCACTGTAACCTTTATCCGTAAAGGTTTTATATGCCCCTCCCCTTGTTTCATATTGGCAATACTCAATCTGGCTTTCAATACTGATACTGTCCACCCGATCTACCGATTGCCTACAGTAAATTGCATCATATTTCTGCATCGGCTCTTTCCTTTCTACAAAAAGAGCCGCCAACGGTTATATTATACCGTAGCGGCTCGGATTCTTCAACCCACAAACTTTGAAAATACATTATATAATCCGTTCTGGATATGCTGTTTTACCTTTTGCCGTTCCTCATCATTAGCGAAAACTGGCTTTAAGTTGCGAACGGTAATTTCTTTCCCTCCAACCACCTTTTTATGTTCGGTTGCTGTGTAACTAACGATATTGCTACTCATCAAACATTTACCACCCCTTTTCTGTGAAATATATTCCCTTTACAGGTTGTCCTATTACTGCATAAATCAAAAAATCCCGGCCTGTCAGATTGCTCTGACAGCCGGGAATACATTTGTTTTTAATGTGGCCTCAGTGGATTTAAGACCGAATCCATTCCATTTTTTCTAAATACATCATTAATCTCCGACACTGTATATTTAGAAATATCCTTTGTCAATTTCTTGATTTCAGATTGATCAAGTTTCTGCAAAACCTGAACGGGAATTGTAAGATTGTTTTCAATAGAAATATCTCTTTGCTTAACAATGCTCTGTGTTTGTTGTACATCCTGTTTAATCTGTTCTTGCATCTTACTACCAACTAAATCTGTTGACTGTACCGCACCAAATAAAGCACCATATTTCGCAAGCATAGTTTCTTGTGTATCAAGAATCTCATACAAATTGTCCTGTTGCTTTTCAGGGATAATAACCTCACCCTTTTCGAGTTTAGCTATAATTTCATTCTGCTTCAGGGTAGGATTATCACCAGCGACACCGCCAGTATGATATGTACTATATGGATAAGTGCTATAAAGTCTCTTACCACCAACACGATCCAGATACCATACGCCATCATCACCACGAACAACAACACGTCCAATTAACTTAGCTAACTGTTCACCTAAAGCCAAATTTGCTTTATTTAAACGAAGTTTACCAGCAGCATCCTCACTACCATGTTGTGCGCTATTGGCCTTCATCTGAGCAACAATTCTTTTAATCTCATCCATTGTTGCTCCACCACTGGTATCATAATCTCCGGGCTTACCAACAGGTGAATTACCCGAACCATTATCAGTAGATGGAGTCTGCGGAGTTGCCGCCTCTAATGCTGCGATTTGACGTTGAGTTTCCAAAACAGCGTTCAGATAACCACCATACTGCTGAACTGCTGCACTGGCATTATTCCAAGCAGATGTAATTTCATCATTGGTAACTGATCCATATTCATAGTTCCAGTTAATCAAATCCTGATAAAGCGTATCCCAATGATTGTTAATACGTTCAATAGCGAGTTGATACAGCTTTTCTTCAGAAGAAATTGAATTTTCAAGAATCTCTATTTCTTTCTTTTTCTCCCGTTCATAAGAATCTGCCATATCATCAAGCATATCGCTGGTAGCATCATAAGCATGATCACTTTGATAATCAGCAAGGTCATTAATCTTATCAGACAATTCCTCTTGCAATTTTGCTTTTTGTGCCGCCGCTTCACGACTATCATCTAAATCCAAGGCTGCAATTTGCTTTCTTAAATCTGCAATCCCTTTTTCTTTGTCGGCAACAGTTTGAGTATACTTGTCTTTTTCTTTCTCCAAATCAAGTGACTTTTTCTGCAACGAAACAATTTCTTTCATTGCATCAACTTGATCCTCTAATGCTTTTACTTGATTTTTGACTTCTTGCTTAATCATTTCTTCGACATATTTAAGCAAGTCATTCAGTGCATCTTCCTGATCCTCAAGTGCTTTTTTTGCTACTTCATTTGTTTCCTTGATTTGCGCCTGTAGCTGATTAAAATTAGGTGCAACCATATCAGACAGTGAACGCAGATTATTGATATTTTGAATTGCGCCATTAAAATATTCATCCTGCAATCCAAGGAGCCGTAATTGAGCATAAACTAAATCCCATGTTGATTGCGTTGTAACTTGTGTTGCAAGAGTGAGGTTAGCCAAAGTAGCAATCTCGCCATTCTCCTGTGCCTGTCTAAGCTGCTGGACGTAATTAAGGGCTGTTTCGATTGCCATTTGCTGAGTACGTGCGGCAATAACCTTTTGAATGTTTTCCTCATTGATAACCAACATTCCATTTTCATCTTGCAGATAAGCAAGATTTTCAATTCCAAGTTTTGCTATAGACTGAAATGTTGATACTGAAATTTGTCCAACCTCTGAAAATTCTTCGGCGGCTGATCTTAGCGTATCGTATAGGCCAGTAATTTCATCAATGGCATCGTTAGCATTGTCTACGACCTGTTGCCATGCGTTCGCAGAAGTCTCTTTGATCTTTTCATAATAATCCCACCACAAATCAGACAGTTTACTAACTTCATCACTTGTATTAGAATATCCAAGAGAACGATAATACTCTGCCTGTT
Organism: uncultured Butyricicoccus sp.; assembly: GCA_910584935.1. Taxonomy (GTDB): domain Bacteria; phylum Bacillota; class Clostridia; order Oscillospirales; family Butyricicoccaceae; genus Butyricicoccus_B. Next base: position 12,246 of record CAJUDU010000052.1, read on the forward strand.
GGTGAATTGCATCTTGCATTTGACGATAATAGTCAACTATGTCAGAAGTGTATTTTACAATAGCACCATAATCGCTATCGGCAATAGCATTATCAAGCCAATTTTCAGTAAGCGTTACGGAGTTTTCAAGTTCGCCAACAATACCGTCATAAGCATCAATAATAACATCTTTGATACTATCTTGATACTCCCACCATTGTTTTTGCAAATCTTGAATATAGTCGGAGTTCTCATCAAGCCCCAACTTACGATATTCCTCTGCCTGTTGGTGAACGGCCTCTTGCATCTGCTTATAAACAGCAACAATTTCAGAAGCACTCGCACCATTCTTTTCCATAAGGAAAATTTGATGCTCAAAGTCGCCTATAATATCGTCCATAGACTCTTTCATTTTCTTGAGTGTTTCTTCTAATTTTTCCTCAAGATCAGCAGTTGCATTAGCGGCATCTTTAATTTGTTTAGTGGTTGTTTTTGTGCTGGTACTGTTGGAAGATTTACTATCTGGCAGAACAGAAGTATACCCCTTATTAGTATTAATTCGCCCACCAGCATAGGCGGGGACTACTCCCCTAATCACTGTCGATCCACGCTTGATTTTCTTTGTCTGTTCCGCTGTATAGACTATATCGCCCTCGTTCAAATGGGTAATCTCAGGGCCATTAGTCCCTACCAGATAAGCACGATCACCAGATTGTACTAATTCCTCGCCTTCTTCACCGACAAGAGCATCACCCTCCGGGGCATCAGAAGTGCCTTTTGCATAACCAAAAATACCACCTAAAATACTGTTTTTACGTTGAACATCAACAGTAACGGTAACAGTTTTGCCTTTAAGGGTATTGATTGAACGTTGCAAATCAGTAACGGCCTGTTGCGCCAAATCTGCGGAATTTGTGATACCATCCAATTCACTTGTTACGCTGGCGAATTCAAGTTCATCCGTATGCTCTAATGCGGTATTGAGATCAATAACCTCACCCTGTGCATTTGTCAGAGTGATACCGTCAGCTTCACCCAGCTTTGTGATAAGCCCCTGTGTATCTTCCTTTGTGAAATTAAGCTGTGACATTAGTTCGGCAAGGCCATCAGCATTGATTGTAACCTCTACACCGTCCTGCGCTGCAAGCCCAAGATCACTAAGGCTTTGCACCAGAGTTTCAACGTTGGCATTGGCATCCAATAGCGTAACGCCGTCAACCTCTCGCAAAACATTCAGAAAATCATAAATATCTTTGTTTGTGTACCCAAGAGAAATAAGCTGGTCTGTCAGCGTCCCGACATTGACCGCTGTGCCATCTAAGGAATCAGACGCAAGGCCGATTTCCTCCACGGCTTTCATTACAGCATCAATATCATAGAAATTGAAGTCCCCATACATAGACAGGGCTTCCATACAGGCCAGTGCCGCTTCACTGGTAATCCCAAGTTTATCAGCCAGCAAATCAAGATTGTCAGAATCAAACTGAAAATCATAGGAGCCATCAGAAAGTTTCTGAATTTCGGCAATGACTGATCCATCGTCTGCCTTTATCTCCCCCGCTTCGGAAATAGCATAAAGTCTATCAAGGAATCCTGCCCCAGCACTATCAGCATCTTCAAAGATACCAACATTCTTTTGCATTGCGGAGTAGATTTCATCCAGCCCATCAGTCCAACCCCATTCCTGAAGCTGATCCGCTCCGAATAAAAATTCTGCCGCCGCCCAAAATGCGTTGCTGTTAGTTGTTCCAGCCACGAACTGTTCATTGAGTTCTTTGAACGCTGCCGCATATGATTTGAAGTCAGTATCTTTCTCCGGGGCTTTCATTGCCGCATCATAGCGGGATTTAGCGTCTGTTACCTCATCAAACCGCCCACGCAACCCTTCAAGGGCTTCATTAAGCGTTAAAGCATCATCGGTAATCAGAGCAAAGCCATCACCGCCCATTGCTTCGGTCTGGAGAACGTGCGCTAAGAATCGTGCGCTCATTCCATCCTGCTCCAGCAAAGCCGCCAACTCACCGCTGCTACTGACTAAATCATTGATATTGTCCGCTGTAATACCATCAAGGCTATCTGCCAACTCCAGAATAGACTTTTTCGTATCTTCAAACCCCTCTGCATTCCAGAGATTTGACAGAATATCCTTGATTTTTTCGCTGTGTGATAAAGTTTTGGTTTCAACTTTATCTAAAGCATCCTCCACATCTTGATAGAACTGGCTATACAGTCTATCGCTTTGTAAAATGCTATCAACTAATCCCTCTGCTGTAAAAGTACCGTTCTCATCAAAATCAAAATCAGAGTTCAGTTGTTCGACAATATTCTTCTTAAACTGTTCAAATTCGCCTTTGGTTTTTGGATCATCAATCCCTCTGGCGGCTGCAACATAATACTGTGCAATCAGCTTATTGGCATTGTCGATTGCCTCCACCGCTGGATCAAGTGCATCTGCATAATTGTCATAAGCCTTTGACAGTGCATTAAACACATCATTATCCGATCCAAACTCTTTTCGGACAGCGTTCATAGCCTTTTCAAGAAAATCTCGATTCTCTTCCAATTCCTCAAAAGAAGGATCACTAAAAGCGTCCCACATATCAGAATGAGGAAGGCTTACAATATCTTTACTGCGTGTCAGCCCTTGATCATACAGCCATTCAATAATTTCTTTCTCTATATCCTTATTGCTGGTAATAGCACTTGTCCCTAAGTAGGTTTCAAGATCACTTACTGAATCTTTCTTTGCCGTTTTTGCACCTTTAATAGCTTGCGAAATATCAGTATCTAACTGTTCCAACGTGACTGTTTTAATAGCTGTCTGTAAATCGCCATACTTAGCAATCAGTTCATCAACGGATTGCCCTTCCAGCCCAAGAGCCTTGATAATATCATCCTGCGCCGCAAGCATATCCTCTTTGGCTGCTGTTCCTGCATCCACGGCATCAGCCAGTGCAAAATAGGTATCTGCCAACTCAATCAGATTATTGGCGTGTTCTGCGGCCTCGTTGCCTGTATCAATGATCTCCTGTCTGGCTTCAGCCAGCTTGTTATTAACCGTAGAAATGACCGTTAAAGCCGTTGTAAGGGCCATGACAAGGAATCCTATGGGATTAGCCGCAATCGCCGCTCCAAGGGCCTTAAAAGCCCCGGAAAGGCTAAATGTGGCGGTTGTAGCTGCGCCCTCCGCTGTGGTCAGTCCCATTGTGACAAGAGTCTGTTGTGCTTCCTCTTTAGTAAGGCCGCTGGCGGTTAGGATTGCAATACGCTGTTCCGTAGTCAGAGCCTTAGAAGAAACAACTGCTTTTAACTGTGCATTTGATAACTGGCCTGTTAATTGGATAAGTTGTTGGAATTGTGTTTCACCCAAATTGCCAGCCTTCACCAGTTTTAATGCTGCGTTAAACTGATTAATCTGGATTGTCGCTTTAGTAATACCTGTTGCAATCGCAGTAATGCCCTTAATCGCCCCACCGACAGCAAGCCCAATTAAAGCAGACTGAACCAAGTTCGTTTTGTCCAGAAATACCACAAGAGCATTTGTCGCATCAACAATGCCTTTGACAAGTCCAGAATCAAAAGTATTGACAGCTAAGGATTCAAAAGAAGCCTGAAGCACCTTTGTTTTGGCCTCAATAGAATCCATATAGACCTCATTTGCCGCTGCGAGTGTGCCTGTTGCATTACTCGCCGACTCATATGCGCCTTCCAAATCCTGCAAATTAGTAATTACAGATTTGACAACATTTGCGTTTCGTTTACCAGCTAAATCTTCTAACAAAGTCGCTTGCTGCACGTCATTTAGCCGATCCCAAACCTTTGCAATCTCATTCAAAATCTGATATGTAGATTTATAGGTGTTTTCGTCCAGCATAATATCGACACCAGACAAGGCCATAATCTCATTACGCAAATCGGACGAAGATTTTACAAGATCATCAACTGTCTCACCCATTGCTTCCAGTTCAGCGGTTGAAGAACGAATACGCATTGATACTGTTTTTAGCGTAGTTCCGACAGCAGAAGCGTCTTGTACGGCGGCATTACCAGCGGCAATTAAAGCAATAGATTCTTCAATGGTATTGCCACCAGCCTCTAACGCTGCTCCACCATTTTGAAGTGCTTGCCCTAATTCACCAGCAGATACAGCATACTCTTGACCCACCTTTACAAGTTCATCTACTACGCCCTCCATTTGAGAAGGCGCATAGTTAAAGGCTTTCATAATGGAAGTAAGGCTTTCGGTTGCATCATCAACCGTAGTTGCGGCAACATTAGCATATTTACCGACAAGGCTACTTAAATCAAGAGACTCGTCAAGTGAGTAACCTAATCTTGCAAAAGTTTCAGTTGACTTAATGATCTCTGTAATACTTGCGCCAACCTCTTTTGCTGCTTTAGCTGCGTCTGAAGCAAATTGTTTTAGTACGTTATCAGAAACACCAGTAACGATTTGTACTTGAGTAAGTGCCGCATCAATATCTTTGACAGCCTGAACAGCATCTTTTGCTGCTTGCCGTATCAAGCGGAATCCCTGTGCAACAATAATAGCAGCACCACCGATATTAAATACATTTTTAAGTGCATCTCCAAATGATTTAGACTCCTTATTTGCAGATACAATGTTTTTCTCAATTTGCTGAATGTCTTTTGCTGCCTGACCGCCGTTTACTTTTACATCTATTTTTTTGCCCTTTATATTGTCTAACTGTTTTTTAGCGTTTGCATCAATTACAGGGTTTAATATGATTTCCTTTTTGCCAATATTTTTTAGTACAGTATCTAAATCACGGTTCATTTGATCCGTAGTTTGTGCTACATTTAAGCCTAATACAATCTTGCCATCTACATCAGCCATATCCTACCCCCTTATCGTTTTGGTAAGCTGCCGTACCTACTGGTAAAGGTTGAATAATCTGCGTCCTGTTGTGTCAACCTACACCCTCCCACCTGAAACGAAGATACGGCATATAGTCCATTTTCCTGTAAATCTGACTCAATATTGGTCAAATCCACCTCAATATTGCAAAAATCTTTGCTATTTTCCTGAAAATCAGGTAATTTATCCTGCATCTTTGTCCATAACAGCGCATCCACCTGAAGATAGTTACGCCACTTGCCGCCCACCAGTAGTTTTGTCCAGCGACTTCCAGCGGACTCCGGGATCACACCTACCCCGCACATTCCATCCTTATCAACAATAGGAATGTTTTGAATGTCCGGGGCCGCTGCGTTAATGGCCTCAAATGAAAAAAGGCACTTGCCGAAGCAAGCACCTTCAAACAAAAGATTTATAGTTA
>CAJUDU010000053.1 GCA_910584935.1 uncultured Butyricicoccus sp.
GAGCTGGTGGACGGACTTGAACCCCCGACCTGCTGATTACAAATCAGCTGCTCTACCAACTGAGCTACACCAGCATAAATTTAAGATTACGCGGTATTATCTTAGCAACGGATATTATATTAACACATGAAACGCAGTCTGTCAATCATTTTCTCGAATTTTGTGGCAAAAAAATTGCATATATTTTTTTCCATTACAGTACAGCGGGGTGTAGTTAGCAAAAACATCCAAATAAAAACACTGCTGCTGACAATAATACCATGTTCAATACAGTTTCCAATATACATCTGATTCTTTGTGCCAGAGCATTCCTGACAAAATTCCCGGATCGATTTGAATCCATTATCATTGCTGATTAATACCGCCTGATTACAGCAGTTTGCACCAAGTAATTCACCAACTTTTGTTGCAATATAAAAATCCAGTCCATTTTTCCGTTTTACCAGCAGTTTATACGTTTCAAAACCGCATCCAGAATTTTGGATATTCAACAAATGCCGCTGTTCCATTAAGAGTGTATTTTCGCTGTAAAAAACAAACATAAAATCTGTTGAGAGAAGATATTCTGTTCCACGCATCCCAGTGCTTTTTACATTTTCAAAATCAATTAAAAAATACATCCTTTCTCCCTCCCTTTTTCCTGCGTATATCATACTTTGTTTTCTGGGTCGAGTGGGAATGAGCAGTTTCAAAAGAACGTATATAAAAATAGGCGGATATTATTTTGCTGCTGATATTTTCATGGGCAAAACCCTGTGATTTTTCAGAAAAACCATCTTCCGTTTGGGCGGCAAATATGGTATAGTGATAATCATACAAGGCTCGACATGGTTTGATAAGGGCTTACAAAATTCCCGATATGGGGACATACTGCATAACCGATAAAACGCTGTTTTTTTAAAACAGCGGATAAACATAAAAAAGAAGGGCTGAATGCTATGCGCCATTTGAAACAAAGAGGCAAAGATATTTTATGTGGGCTGCTGCTTGGGATCATTATTGTTGCCATGCTGATGCTGGTGCGCAGCGGATTTCAAAAACGTGATATCAAAGCAATTACTGCCAATACCGCAACGAATGAAGCAAAAATGCAGGAGGTTACATTTGAAACCATTAGCAAAAAGTTGGAAAACATCAATGAGCTTTCCACTGCTGAAATGACGTATACTGGTATTTACACCACCGAACAAGGCAGAATCCCATTTCTCACAAAGAAAGGGTTTTCCATGCTTTACACTGCAAAAGTAAAAGCAGGATTTGCAGATATCAGCCAAATAGACATTCAAATTGATGATGATTCTGTGGAAATCACACTGCCAAAAACAGAAATCACCAATATTGAAATTGATGAAAGTTCGGTTGGGTTTTATGATGAAAAACACGCATTATTTAACCCAGATCGAAAAAGCGATGTGATTGATGCAATTTCCATCGCAAAAAATGATTTGAAAGAACAAGTGGATTTAAGCGATTTGATTACATTATCCGCTGAACGTGCAAAAATTTTGGTAAAGGCGTTGTTAGAAGATATCGTTGGGGATAAAAAATTAACTGTACTTACCATAAAATAATCAATCCGGAAGGGATGCTTTAACGCATCCCTTCTTTTTTGTTTGCCCCATTGAAACGCAGCGGAATTGAAGTTTTCTTGCTACATATTTCGCCGCATATGCGGAGAACGGAACCGCCGCCCATTTGGGCGGCGGAATTGAAGTTTTCTTGCTGCATATTTCGCCGCACATACAGAGAACGGAACCGCCGCCCATTTGGGCGGCGGAATTGAAGTTTTCTTGCTGCATATTTCGCCGCACATACAGAGAACGGAACCGCCGCCCATTTGGGCGGCGGAATTGAAGTTTTCTTTGCCTTCTTTCTTTTACAAAAGAAAGAAGGTTAGGCGGGTTCATCGGTCTTGTGAGGTTCTAAATGGTTTTCCAGCCAGCGCGAAATATCGCCAAATACATCAAGATGATTTAATTCATTGATAATTTCATGCCGTCCGTCTTTGTAAAAAATCACATCAACATCTTTTTGCCCCGCCGCTTGGTACATCCGCGCAACACTCCGTACCCCATCCCCATAGCCGCCAATGGGATCTTTATCCCCAGCAATTAAAAGAATCGGTAAGTCATGCGGGGTTGTCCGGAAACAGCGCACATGGTTCGCCCGCTGTACCAGTGTAAATAAATCCCGGAAACCTGTCGCGGTAAAAATAAAATTGCATTTATCATCCGATTGATATAATTCTACAATATGTTGGTCACGTGTCAGCCATGCAAACATAGACTGTGGGTCGGCAATTTTCCGGTTCAAATTACCCATTGCCAGCCGCGATAAAAGCGCGGAACGATACAGCATCCCTTTGGAATGGACAACCGTATCCGCCAGGCGTATGCCGGTTTTTGCAAATGGGTTTGGCCCTACGGTGCCGCATAAAATACAGCCGCTGATATGCTGGCTCGATTGCGGCAAATAAAGCCGCGCCAGCAAAGAGCCCATAGAATGACCAAATAAAAAACAGGGCAGCCCAGGATAACGCTTTTGCATGATATCGGTTAGCTGAATCATATCGTCTATTAAATATTTCCAGCCATTACGCGGCGCAAAAAAACCAAATTCGGTTTCGCGGGAAACTGATGCACCATGCCCTAAATGGTCATTGCCGCACACAATAAACCCTAAGCTGCACAAATATTTTGCAAAAACCGTATATCGTGAAAAATATTCACACATACCATGTGCAATCTGAACAATGCCGCGTGCTTCCACGCCCTCAGGCGCAAGAATATAATAAGTAATTGCCGCAGCCCCGCTTGCGCTTTTGAACATATTCTGTGTGCATTTAATATCCATAAAATCAGCCTTTGCAAATGGATTTTCTTTATCATACCACAAATACAGCAAAACTTCCTTATCTGCGCCTGAAAATTCACAAACACTTAACTTTTTAGCCGACACTGGAATATCTTTCTTCCATTCCCTTTCAAGCCGATAAATTGATATACAAAAAATATCAGCCCAGCGGCTTGCCCCATTAAGCTGCTGCCTATGCCCAGCTTTGCAGCTCGATGATATTCCAATGTGGCTTTACGCCCATCCGAATAAGCCGTTTTGACCAGCTCGCCAATTTGACCGCCGCCATTTTGCAGCAAAAGCTGCAAAATTTCTTCTACATCGTTCACCTCAAACGCAAGATCCGCAAGCCCACACCGGTTTAACCCAGACTGTGAATATTCCATTTGGTCATATGAATGGCATTTCCCCTTCTTTGCCGCTTATTCACTGATATCAATTCGCTCAATTTTGAAAATAACTGGGCGCGTACCATCCGAACAGCAGGCAATCATTGTATTTTCTTCTTTCATCCAGCCCTTCATAATAGAACCGCCTTGCAGCCCGGCATAAATATACCGCGAAATCGCGTCCCATGCTTCCGAACAATGCGGCATTTTGGGACCGCCGGCAACCGTATCTGGGTCGGCATCTGTTCCAATTAGGGTATTGATGCCGCCATGCCAAAAATGGTCATTGACTTCATCCCGTTCAAACATAAAGATATCCCCAACGTGATAACATGGACACATCCCTGCATACGGGTCGCTGCAATATTTCTCCTGCAATTCTGGATATAATTTCTTATCAATTACAGTAACCTTTACTTTATGTTTCATCATAGCACCTCAAAAACTAGTCTATGGCTTAGGCAGTGGCGCGGGACGTTCAAATATTGTGGTCAGTGTGCAAAAACGCCCTTGCTGTGCAGAAACCTGCATCAGCTCCATAATTTCCAGCGTATGCAGTGCCATCTGCCCGCTGGCACGCGGCATACGTTTTTCCCGAATGGCATCTACCGCATCCAACAATCCAATGCCGCGGCTGTTTTCCGCATGGCTGGTGGACGTATGGGGGCGGGTGATGGGTACAACGTGCCAAGGTGTATTTGTCTTTTCAGGGTCACGCGGCAGTGCTGCCCAGCGGTAATCTTCTTTGGTGCGCAGCCAGATTTCCCCACCAAAAAGGTTTGGGCCATCTAAAGGATCAATATCCCGCATACACAGCGTTCCCTCGGTGCCATAAAACTCCATGCGTGGCAATTCAGAATCCCATACATCAAAACTGAATATTACCGTTGCAAGTGTGCCGCAGGCAAATTCCAAAATGCCAGTGGTATAGGTATCCACCGCCACCGGGATGGAGGTGCCACACAAGGGCTGGCTTGTCACCATGCGGCTGTCAAAGGTCTGTTTGCCCATGGCACAACAGCGTTTGACCGGCCCAAGCAAGGCAAGAAGCGCCGTAATGTAATAAGGCCCAATATCAAACAGCGGACCTGCACCAGGCTGATAGAATGCGGCAGGGTTTGGATGGAAAGTTTCCAAGCCCGCATAGGCGACAAACCCAGTTGCGCCTGTAATGGCGCCAACTGTCCCCGCGTCAATCAAATCCCGCAGGGTTTGGATACGCCCGCCTAAAAAAGTATCCGGGGCGCAGCCAACCGTCAGCCCTTTTGCGGCGGCAAGCGACAACATTTCCTGTCCTTCCGCAAAGGTTGCCGCAAGAGGTTTTTCACTGTAAATATGTTTGCCGGCACGCAGTGCCATCAGATTGTATTTGCCATGGACAGCAGGCGGCGTCAGATTTAACAGCATATCAATATCCGGGTCGGCAATCAGTTCTTCCACACTGGCATATGCTTTTGGGATATGATATTTTTCCGCCGCTTTTTGCGCTTTGTCCAGTCCCCGCGATGCACACGCATCCACAGATACTTTATCACTGGCAGCAAGCAGGGTTTTCAGGTAGACATCACAGATATCCCCAAGCCCTATAACACCAATCCGAAGTTTTTCCATCATGATACAGCTCCTTTCTGAAGCAAGCCGTTTTTTATCGGAATCCCCTTATGGGATTCGTTTATCCTATGCTTTTTATTCTATCATTCTTGCGGCAAAACGCAAGGAAACCGGTTGTTCCGGACTGATTTTAAAGTAAGGCAGGTATTTCAGCGCCAGAATCAAGTTCCATGCCATATTGTGACGGTTTCTGTTCGGTCAGCTTGACACGAACAGCCATTTCCCTGCCGCCGCGCAAAACTGTAACCGTGACTGTATCCCCAACCTGGTGCTGGTCAAGTATAGCGGAAACATCCGCAAAGCTGGTTACCGCTTTGCCATCTATTTTTAAAATATAATCGCCAGCCTGTAAGCCATTTTCTGCCATGGACTGCGCAATATACACCCCTTGATATTGATAATAAGCGCTGTTAAGCTGCATTATGCTGACGCCAAGCTGCGGACGCCCTGCGACATAACCATTTTGAATGAGCTGCTGCACAATGGTTTTGACGGTATTCGCCGGGATTGCAAATGCCAACCCTTCAATATCACTGCCAGATGTTTTGGAATTGACAACACCGACAAGTTCGCCATTCAGGTTAAACAGACCGCCGCCAGAATTGCCTGGGTTGACAGCGGCAGAGGTTTGCAACAATGTCATGGACTGCCCATCAATGGTCACTTGCCGGTCTTTTGCGCTGATAATGCCTTCGGTCACAGTGCCGCCCAATTCACCCAGCGGGTTGCCGATCGCAATGACAAAATCACCCGCCCGCACTTTGGCGGAATCGGCAAGCTTTGCGGCAGGCAAACCAGACGCTTCAATTTTAAGTACGGCAAGGTCGGTTTTTGCATCTGTGCCAGCTAGTACCGCAGGATATGCCTGCCCATTGCTTAACCGCACGCGGATGGTGCTTGCACCCTCCACAACATGATTATTGGTCACGAGATACCCATTTTCAGTCAGAATAACGCCGCTGCCAGCCCCTTCGGTTACATATTCCCGGAACATACGGCTGACCTGTTTTGTTTCGGTAAAAACTTCCACCACGCTGGGCGCGGTTGCGTCCACAACATCTGCCAAATCCACAGCAACAAGGGAAACCGCTGCCGCGTCTATGGACACACTGCCCATGCCAAGTAGCACAGCGCATGAAATGGCTGCAATTTGTTTTGTAATACGGTGTTTCATTGAAAAATCCATTCCTTTCGTGCCATCAGATGGAGGGCGGCAGATTAGGCGCCGCCGCTTTGCCTTATTTCTATCTATCATAACACGATATCTTGGAAAACACAAAAATAACTGAAAAAAGCAAGGTAGATTTTGTGAACCGGCACTTTACAGAAACCCACTGCACAAGATACAAAAATGTTGTATAATAAGGGGTAAGAAAAACGATGCTGCGGAAAGGGGGAAACTGCCTCATGAAAACAAGGTTCCGGCTGCGCATGACATTTACGATTGCGGCGGTTGCGCTGGCGTGTGTGATTGCTTCTTTATTCATCAATTATTATGATTCCAAACAGCGGCTGGAGCAAAGCTATATCCAGTCACTGGATGAAAAAATGTCCATCCAAGCTGAACGCTTTGATGGAATGATGAAAGAAATGTATCAGTCTGTCCGGAAAATCTCGCATTCGGCAAAGCTGCATTTGCAATTACAGCAATATATAACTGGTGAACAGTCTTATACAGATAATATTGCATTGTCACAGGAATTAAGTGCATTGCTTGCCTTTCAAAAAAACGGCAGTGCCTTATATTTGTATCTGCCGCAATACCATCGGGTATTTAGCTCTATGGAACATGACGCTGTGCGGGAACTGACAGAAATACCTGTCTGGGTAGAATCTTCCAACACACCATTTGCCCCACTTTATTTTATCAACCGTTCGCCACGGGCTTCCGGGCGGGTTTATGCTTATGCGCACCCGATTTATGATGCGGATAAACAAAAGCTTGGTGTGCTTTGCATTACGCTGGATGAACGCCAGCTTTATTATACCTTGCTTGACCCGATGCATACAGAAGGACGGGAAACATACCGTTTGCTTGCCGCGGATGGAACGGTCTGCTCCGCGCAGGATGTATCCGAACTCGGGCGGCAATTGCCAGATATTCCTCGGCAAACCGACCGCATGAATGCGGATGCGGTCAGACGTTCCACACTATATGCCAGCGTTGAAGCGCCGTTTACCCGTTACCGCTTACTTTGTCAAAGTGATTTGGGCAGTCTCACATTAGTCCTGCGCACCCGATTGCTATACCTGCTGATGGCAAGCATCCTGATTACCATTTTGCTGGTCTATATTGCGCAGGCAGCATCTGAAAAGTTATCCCGCCCAGTAGAAGAACTGATTGCCGCGATGGATAAAGCCAGTGTCGGTGATTTTACCGCAAGGGCGAGCAGTCATACCGGTGATGAATTTGACACTTTGCGGGAACATTTTAACAACATGATATCCTGTATTGACGGGCTGATGGAACAGGTTGTGCAGGAACGCACCCGAAAAAAACAAGCCGAATTAAATGCGCTGCAATATCAAATCAAACCGCATTTTATTTACAACACATTAAATTCCATCCGTTTTGCGGCGGTTATCCAGCGCAACCATAAACTCGCGGAACTGCTGGGCGCATTTATTTCGCTGATGGAAGCCAGCATCCAACGCAATGGCGCATTTATTCCCCTGCATGATGAAATGGAACTGGTGCGCAATTACCTATCTTTGCAGGCGTTCCGGTATTTTGATTGTTTTGAATGTACGTATGAAGTGCAGCCCGAAGCTGAAAACTGTTTTGTGCCATGTTTGCTGCTCCAGCCCATGGTGGAAAACGCAGTATTCCATGGCGTGGATACCAAACGCAATGACAACGAGATTCATATTGCGGCATGGCTGCACGAAGACAGGCTGGAAATTTCTATCCATGACAACGGAAAGGGGCTGGAAACTGCCGAAGATACCAAACAGGACAGCCGCCGTCTGACTGGCATTGGGCTTTCCAATGTCGAACAGCGATTACGGCTATATTATGGGGAAAAAGCCGGGTTTTCCATCACCAGCCAGCCCGGTGAGGGCACAACCGTGCGATTCCATTTGCCCATCAGCCATGACGCGGAAGAATATGCCCTGTAAAAAAGGGGGGAATCCATCAAATGAAATACCGAAAAATCCTTTGTGGGCTGCTGCTTGCCTGTCTGCTGTGCGGCTGCCATACCATGGAAATCCACCGAGCACGCCCAGAATATACCGTCACAGTTGTGCTGAAAGCGTTAGGCAGCCATTATTGGCTGGATATGCGCTCCGGGATGCAGCAGGCGGCAAAAGAATTAGATATAGATTTGATTTTGCTTTCGCCAAGTGGGGAACTGGAAAACCAGGAACAGCAGGATTTTATCGCTGACGCGCTGCAAGCAGATACGGATATCCTGTTATTTGCCCCCTGTGATTCATATGACACAAAATGGGTAGTTGAAGCCGCCGCGGCAAAACAAATCCCAGTGCTGACCGTCGATACCCGTTCGCTGGATGCGGATTTACCCTATATCGGTTCGGATCATGCACAGATTGGCGCATTAGCGGCGGAATATCTGTCAAGTACCCTGCCCGCTGGCGGTTCTATCGTCATTATGGCAGGTTCGCAGCAGCAGGCAAGCCATATTGACCGAATTGACGCATTGCGCCGCTGCTTAGACAGCCGAACTCAAATCGCGGAAATCTTTTATACCGATATGACCCAAACCAGCGGCTATAACACCATCAAAAAAATGGCGGGACAAGATTTTGACGCTGTCTTTTGTGCCAACGCGGTCATTGGACAAGGGGTTGCCGCAGGTCTTTTAGAAATGGGATGCCAGGCGGAAATCATTGCGGTGGATACCCAAGCGGATGCCTATCAGATTTTAGAGGACGGCACCATGGATGCCCTGCTAAGCCAAGATGGCTATACCATCGGTTATGAAGCAATCGCCGCGGCAGTGCATACGCTGGAAACCGGCGAATTGCCAGAAGATAAGCTGTTTGCCAGCCAGTTGCTGACAAGCCCGGGAAAGGAGGCGGCAGGAACATGAAATACCGTGTGCTGCTGGTTGATGATGATATGATTGTCCGTATTTTCCTGCAAAATATGGTGCGCTGGGAAAGCTGCGGATTTGAGGTTTGTGGGGTTGCGCGGGATGGCGGTGAAGCTTTTGCGCAATACCAAAACAAACACCCGGATTTGATTTTAACCGATATCAGTATGCCGCAGGTAGATGGTATCGAACTCATTCGCCAATTACGGGGGCATGGCTATGAAGGGGTTATCATTGTGCTGAGCTGCCATGATGATTTTGGGCTGGTGAAAAACGCGATGCAGGCGGGTGCGGATGATTACTTACTGAAAAACCATGTGGATGAAAACGCGATGGAAACCCTGTTAAGTACCCTGCGCGCCAAAGTAGAAGCACGTTATCTACAAAATCAACAAAAACAGTTATTGCAGTCGCGGGCACAGCGTGGGTTAAGCAGTTTCCGCCATGAACTGCTCAAGGATATTTTAAGCGGCAAATTATCCGGCGCAGCGCTGGCAGAGCAGCTGCGGCTCGCCGGGATGGAGGGCAAATACCTGCGGCTAGCGGTGGTGTTTATCCGTCCCATCCAAGCCGACGCGGAACAAATCGCGCTGTTTTTCTCCCTTTGTACGGAACGTGTGCAAAATGGGCAGGCAGAAACGGTGCCGCTAAGTGATGATGTGCTGGCAATGCTGATTGATTTAACCGCAATCCCATCCATGCAGCAAGCTCAGCATATTGTCACCCGGCTGCAAAATATTGTGCAGTCTATTGCCGAACAATATTTGAATATCCCGATTGCGCTTGCGGCAAGTACAGTTTGCGCAGGGACTTCCGCCTGGGGCGATGCCCTGCGGCAAGCCTGGGATATGCTCGAATATAGTTTTTATGGCGCGGGACGATGGCAGTATGGCGAAAGTCCTGGGCTTTCGCAGCAAAGTCCGCCAACGCTTGAAACCTTTGAAAAAGGCTTGCCGCAATTGCTGGAACAAGGGGATGCGGATACCTTGCAGCAACAATGGCAAGCCGCGCTGGAAGCGGCGCGGCAAAGCAGCCTTAGCCCTGGCGTTTTGTTATCCTGGCTGCGCCGCTGTGACTATGCCGCAGGCGTTTCACGGGCAGAAAGCGAATACAGCAGCCTTTCGCTGTCGCTGGACAACTATGCGGGTTGTGTAGAAGCCTACCTGCGCCGCAGGACAGAATTACAGCAATCACATATCCCAGATGGCGTCAGCGCACCAGTACGGCAAGCTATACTGTATCTCCAGTCCCATTACCAGCAGCAAATTGGGCTAGAAGATGCTGCCAATGCAGCCGGGCTGACAGCTGGATATTTAAGCACCCGTTTCAAAAAAGAAACTGGAACAGGGTTTGCGGAATATTTACTGGGCATCCGGCTTGCCCATGTCAAACAGACATTGCTGGACACTGGGCTGACAGTGAAAACTGTCAGCGAACAAGCGGGCTTTCAGGATTATTCTTATTTTTATCGGGCATTCCGAAAAAAAGTCGGTATGACGCCCAAAGAATACCGCCGCCAGGCGGGGTCAATCTGAAAAAAAGACAGCTTTATGGAATGATTATCCATAAAGCTGTCTTTTTTTATGCACAGGATGAAAGTGAATACCCATCATCCGAAAAATAAGCAGGAATACCTGCAAAATTGCCATAATCATAAATACTGAATTTTGCTATAATATAACCATTCAATCAGCCCGGGACTGAAAATACATTTAGAAACAGGGGAATTCACATGAAAATTGGAATCATTGGCGCGGGGCGCATCGGCAAAGTTCATGCACAAAACATCTCTATGTATGTACCGGAAATGGAGATTAAGACCATTGCCGACCCGTTTATGAACGCGGAAACCGAAGCATTTGCCAAAAAACTTGGCATTCCAAACACCACAAAAGACGCAAATGATATCTTGAATGACGCGGAAATCGACGCGGTGTTGATTTGTTCTTCCACCGATACCCACTCCAAGTTTATCATTGAAGCGGCTAAGGCAAAAAAACATATTTTCTGCGAAAAACCAATTGATTATGACCTGAAAAAAGTCCATGAAGCCATTGACGCGGCAGCAAATGCTGGTGTCAAACTGCAAATCGGTTTTTGCCGCCGGTTTGATCATAACCATCGTGCGGTTTATGATATGGTACGCAGCGGCAAGGTTGGCGAAGTGAATATCATCAAAATTTCCTCCCGTGACCCGGAGCCGCCCCCGGTTTCTTATGTCAAGGTTTCCGGCGGTATCTTCTATGATATGATGATCCATGATTTTGATATGGCGCGTTTCCTGGCAGGCAGTGAAGTAACCGAAGTGAATGCAATTGGTTCTGTACTGGTTGACCCAGGCATTGGCGAAGCTGGCGATGTGGATACCGCGCTTGTTACCCTGAAATTTGAAAACGGCGCAATCGGTGTGATTGACAACAGCCGCAAAGCTGTTTATGGCTATGACCAGCGTGTGGAAGTATTCGGTTCCAAGGGCTGCGCAGAAGATCAAAATGATACCCCGAATACCGCTGTCCTGTCCACAGCAGATGGCGCGGTGCATGGCGTTGCTTATAAGGTGATGTGGGATCGTTATACTGGTGCGTTCGTATCTGAAATGCAGGCATTTGCAGATGCTGTACTGAACGATAAGCCAACCCCCGTCACCGGTGTTGATGGGCTATATCCGGTACTGATGGCAGCGGCGGCAACCAAGTCCCTCAAGGAAGGCCGCCCGGTGAAGATTTCGGAGGTAGAATAATATGGCGCTTCGGAAATGTGCGTGCATTGACACCTTGTATACAGAGCTGCCTTGGCTGGAACGCTTCCAAGCGGCAAAAAACGATGGGTTTGAAGCCGTAGAGTTTTGGGATTGGCGTATTCGGGATTTGAAACAAACCCGTGAAGCGGCGGAAAAAGCAGGTATCGCAATTTCCGGCTTCAATGGCGACGCGGATTATTCACTGGTAGATCCATCACATAAGCAAAAGTACCTGGAGTTTTTAGCGCAGTCTATGGACGCCGCTAAACAAGTTGGCGCGTCAAGTGTTACCATCCATTCCAATGCGCTGGGGGATGGCGGCATTGTCGTTGACCACTATGATAACCTTTCTCATACCGTTAAGCTGTGTTCCATGTATGATATGCTGCTTGCCAGCGCCGCGCTGGCAGAACAACAGGGGATTAACCTGAATCTAGAAGCACTGAATATTACCACCGACCATGTCGGCAACTTTTTGGCAACCACCCAAATGGGGGCGGAAATCTGCCGCTTAATTGGTTCGCCGCGGCTGAAACTGTTATATGATGTGTATCATATGCAGATTAATGAGGGCTGTATTTGTGATACCATCACAAATTACAGCGATGTTTTCGGACATATTCATGTTGCGGACGCGCCAGGGCGCCATGAACCTGGCACAGGGGAAATCAATTATCAAAAGGTGCTGCACCATCTGGAAGCCTGTGGTTATACCGGGCGTGTTGGATATGAATTATTCCCGCTGACAGATACCGCAGCCGCAGTAAAAGCAATTATGCAGGCTTCATAATCTACCATAAAGGGGGATTGACATGGTATTCACTTGTGTGACATTTGTGTTTTTTACCATTCTTGTTGCGGTAATCTCTTATGTGAAAACAAAAGGTGATGACCAAACCACAGCGGATGGTTATTTCCTAGCTGGGCGCGGCTTGCCAGGGGTTGTCATTGCAGGTTCACTGTTGCTGACAAACCTTTCCGCAGAACAGCTTGTCGGCACTAATGGGCAGACTTGGGCAGTCGGCATGAGCCCAATGGCGTTTGAAGTTATGGCGGCAACCGCGCTGATTGTTTTGGCGTTATTTGCCGCGCCGCGTTACCTGAAAAGCGGCATTACAACCATCCCACAGCTTATTGGTGAACGCTTTGACCGGGTAACCAAACTTTGGTTTTCCATCGCGTATATCATCCTGTATTTAGTTGTCCAGATCCCGGTTATTTTATATTCCGGCTCGTTGGTTTTTGAAAATATCTTTGGGTTGTCTGGCCTGCTCGGGATTACCAAATTCCAATCGGTTGTTATTTTGTGTATCCTCATTACTGTTGTCGGTTCCATTTATGCGATTTTTGGTGGGCTGAAAGCGGTTGCGGTATCAGATACCATCAATGGTGTTGGGCTGCTTATCGGCGGCTTGATGATCCCATTCCTGTCGCTGAATGTTTTAGGCAAAGCGGCAACTGGCGGCGGCATTGTCGATGGTATAAAATATTTGGTTGCAAACCATGCTGATATGCTTAACTCTATTGCACCAGCCGAAACAGTTGCTCCGGCAGTGCCTTGGCCTACGGTATTCCTTGGGTTGGTATTCCTTGGGTTCCAGTCCTGGTGTACCCACCAATCATTTATCCAGCGTGTGCTTGCTGCGGAAAACCTGAAAGAAGCACAAAAAGGTGCATTATATTGTGCATTTCTAAAGATTTTAGGCTTTATGTTCCTTGCGCTGCCTGGCGTTATCGCATATGCGCTGTTCCAGATTGAAGGGACACAGGTTTCCATGATGGATGACGCATATCCGGCGCTGATTTCACGCGTTGTACCACAACCAGTGATGGGCTTCTTTGCCGCGGTTATGTTTGGCGCAATTCTTTCTTCGTTTAACTCGGTGCTGAACTCGGTCAACACCATGTTTACGATGGATATCTATAAAGAATTTATCAACAAAGATGCAAGTGAACTGAAACTGGTTGATGTTGGCAAAAAAATCGGCATTGTATTTGCCATTTTCTCAATGATTGTCGGTCCAATGGTTTATTTCTTCCCAGCAGGGCTGAAAACCTTCTTGGATTCATTTGTTATGCTGGTTGGCTTGCCAGTTTTGTCAGCAGTATTTGGCGGATTCTTCTTCAAATACTTGCCCAAATATGCCGCGAGATTTATTATGGTGTTCCATATCATCTGCTATGGCGGATTTATGATACTCGCGCCATCATATTCGATACTGGGCGGTGGGGATGGTGCAATCCATTACTTATATGCCGTATCTATCCTGTGGCCTATCGAACTGCTGATTATGTATTTCATGAACCGTGCCAATAAAAACAAAGGCGAACAGGCATGGATACAGCAGGATGTGAAAGCGGTTGACCTGACACCTTGGAAATACCGCAAAATTATCAGTGTTGTTGTCATGATTTGTGTTGTTTTGGTATATATAGCGTTCTCGCCGCTTGGCGTAGGCGCATGGTAACAGAAAATTACAGAGCGGACTGATACAAAATGCCCAGGGCGTGAAGCCCTGGGCATTTTTTGTTTTTACGGCAAAATTCCCGCTTTATAGAAATGCAATTTGTGCAACAGCCATTTCACCTTTCCTTAGTCATTCCCGATATGGCTTCGACACCCGTATAAAGAAAAAGCCCTGCTACGCTAATCACGTGGCAGGGCTTTCTTTTATTATTTCGCAATGAAAAGTATGGCACGCCTTACCGGCGTCTATACGAACGAAATCATCCGTAGTATCTTCAATATCATCAATCATAGACGGGTCAAATGGCAGCGTTAATGTATTATTCTTACCCGAAAAACTGAAAATAATCTTCAGGTCATTGTCATACACATAAACCGCAACTAGGAAGGTGTCAAACAATGCAGCTTGGTACTTTTTACTTTCCAGATTCCCGTCACGATACATTTTCAGACCGGCAATAATATCTTCATGCGAAACAATAATAATATCAGCACGGGCGGCGGCGATCTGGGCATTCAGCTGCGCTTGCTTTTCCTCCAGCTCCATAAGCCGTTCTTTCGTGGTGCTGGTGATAATGCCTTGCTCAATTGCTGTCATGATATTATGAATGCTGCGCTTTGTTTCTTCAAGTTCGCCCTCCAGCATGGAAATCTGTGCTTGTTCCTCCCGCCGCTTGTTATAGGCAACCGTACTGTCCGCAATCCATTCAATGATATCATCTTGAAGAGCATAATCTTTAATAGCCTGCGCAACTGCATCTTCAATTACATCACGGCGGATATTCCGTTTATTACAGGTTTTCTCTTGCTGCCTTTTCATGCACATATAATAAAAGTGCTTGTCGCCTGTCTTGCTGGTACCGGATGTGCCAACCATATGCCCTTTGCACTTGCCGCAGAATAACTTACCGGTTAAAAGATAATCGCCATTCGGCTGATGCCGCCCTTGTACTTCCCTTTTCATTTTCAATACTTTCTGCACTTTAAAAAATAATTCATCACTGACAATACGCGGGACGCCGCCTTCAATTCGGATACCATCATAGATATAAATCCCACAATACCGTTCATTTCGCAGCAGCGAATGAAAGCTGTTTTTTCCCCAGGGACGCCCGCGGGATGTTTTAATCCCTCTGGCATTTAAATCATTTGCAATATCAACAAACGGCTCCCGGCAGGCTACCCGGCTGAAAATTTCCCTGACAATCGCATCCTTTGGTTCGTCAATTATGTAGTGCAAATCTTCATCTTTTTTATAGCCAAATGGCAGATGCCCATTTGTTACTTTGCAGTTTTCGGCATTGTCCCGCATCCCGCGCCGGACATCCTCTGCCATGTTTTCACTATAAAACTGGTTCACGTTCATCATAGAACGCAATGCAAACCGCCCAGCAGCGGTATCGTCAAAATCTTCCTCGGTGTACAGCACACGAACGCCCAGCTCCTGCAGTTTCGATTCGTTTACCATTGCCTGCAGCATATTGCGCCCCATGCGGTTAGATTTCCATGCAATCACATACTGGAATTTCCCTTTTTCGGCATCCCGCATCATGCGCTGAAAACTGGGACGCTGATCAGTCCGACCTGTTACAGCACGGTCGGCATAGATTTCTTTGATAATTATCCCCAGACTTTCAGCATACTCTTGCGCTTCCTTAACCTGCTGTTCAATGCTGGCGTCCTTTTGCGCATGGCTGCTGTACCGTGCGTAGATAACGCCAATTTTAAGACTTGACTTTTTCTTTGGCTTGCTTGACATAAAAAATACCCCTTTCATTTCACTTTAGAGTGTGATAAAATAGGGGTACTGAGATTGTTGCAAATTTTCAGTACCCTATGTGAATCCCGTTTGGTGTTGGCGCACCAAGCGGGATTTTTTATTTTGCTTTAGGTGTCGTAACCTAACAGATGTCTTATTTGTTCTTGTAATGTATCCGCCATTTCGGCAGTCATAACGATTGACGCAACAGATTCCCCTTCAGAAGAATCTACTTCCCCTTTTTCGTTTAAGATTGGCTGAGCTTGCGAAAACATAAACACAAACTCTGTTTTGTCGCCATTCAGGAAGCAAGAAAATTTATTCACATAGTCCATCATAAACATTACAACTCCTTTTTCGTTATCCGCTAAAAGCCGCTGACATCTCGCCCTGCAAACTTGTGCCCCAGCCTGTGTAATGCGTTGATTTGTTATGACCGTATTGACCTTGCATCGGTATAGCAGTTCTGCTCTTGGCATAAGCAGGAATAGGCGGGAACGAAAACGGAGTTCTCAACTTATACGACAATTTTGCTAATTCCTCAACAGTAAAATTGCATTCTCCGCTTTCCCATTTTAACACCGTCTCTTGTGTAACTCCACACAAAGAAGCAAACTCTTTTCGTTCCATCCCTCGACGTTCTCTTTCATTAAAAATAGCAATTGCTATTTGAACGCGAGCCTTAATTGCATATATTTGCTCTGGTGGCATATCATCGAAAAGAGATTCGCCAGTACGGGCTGTTCTGATTTTTTCAGCTAGTGACATTATTAATCCTCCTCTAACTGCGCCAATCGCCTTTTTGCCTGCGCAATTGCTTCGTTGTAATCATTTTTGCTCTTTTCAAGCACACATGAGAGCAATACAATAGCATCATCACCTTCCGTGAATACAAATAATACTCGTGGATTATCTTTGCTTACATGGCGAATACTGCACAGACGTGGATCTCCTCTAAGCTTTTCAAACTGTTGTAATTGTAAAGCTTTTTTTCTTTTGTACATCCAACAATCCTAAACTAAGCAGCAATTGAGCGTGTTCGCGCTTATACGCAGCTTGATTCTTCTTGAAAAGCTTTTTAAATTCTTTTTGAAAAACATCAACCTCGTAGATATTTTCAAATCGGTTGTCTTTTTTAATTTCCAGTATTCACACCCCGCAATCATTTTATAATCCGTGAATCGTTTTTTCGAGAAACTTTTGTCTTTTTGTTTTCAAGTAAACCTCTGGTCAGTTTTAGCTTTCTTTATTTTGCCCTAACCTTTTAGCGTAACAGTTATTTCCTTGTAATATAATTGCGCAAAAATAGAACTTTTTGCAATATCCCAGCGAATTATCGGGTATCCTGCGAATTGTTCCCGCTCCTTCCCGGTGATAGAATATTCACCAGAAAGGAGGGG
>CAJUDU010000054.1 GCA_910584935.1 uncultured Butyricicoccus sp.
TTTATCACTTTCTTTTTGTGTTGAAGGTGTCAACTTTATTTATACAACATCAAAAACATATTAGCGAAGGAGGTTGACAATAAGATCTTATTGATTAAATTACAATGGGTTAGGAGGATACACGGAGGTGATTCATCTTGGCACTTAAAATTCCATTTTGGGAACGATACACACTCTCCATAGAAGAAGCCGCAGCATATTTCAGGATAGGAGAAAATAAGCTGCGGAAGCTAATCAGTGAAAATCCCGACGCTGATTTCATTTTATGGAATAATACCAGAGCACAAATAAAACGCAAGAAATTTGAAAACTACATTGACCGAATCAGCCTGATTTGATGACGCTTGAGCTTAAATACTCGGTGTGGTATAATACAAGTGCCGCATCGAGTTTCTTCTTCACGCAGAAAGGAGTTTACAATGGCAACGAAAAGAAGGGACTCAAAAGGACGGATTCTCAAAGCGGGTGAATCCCAGCGTGCAGATGGGATGTATATGTACCGCTATACCGATGCAGGCGGGGTACGGCGGACGGTCTACAGTTGGCGGCTTGTGGGTACAGACAAGCTGCCAGCAGGCAAAAAAGCCGGTGAACCGCTGCGCGAACTGGAAAAGCTGCTGATCCGTGATGCCGATGATGGCATTGAAAGTTTTACAGCCAAAAAAAAGACTTTGGACGATTTTTTCCATAAGTATATGTCCATGAAGAAAGAGCTGAAATCCTCTACCCGATCCGCTTATATCCAAGTGTACAACATCTACATTAAAGATGTATTTGGAAGCTATAGTATCAGTTCCATCAAATATAGCGATATTAAGCAGTTCTACCTGTCTATGTTCCATGAAAAGGGGTTAAAGCCTAACACTGTCCATACTGTCAACACCGTTCTCTGCCCTATCTTCACGTTGGCAGTACGTGATGGTTATATCAGGGTAAATCCTGCCCATCAGGTATATGCCGAATTGAAAAAACAGAACAGATGGGGACAGGATAAGCGCCATGCGTTGACCAAAGACCAGCAGCAAATGTTCATTGACTTTATTCGCAGATCCCCGAAGTACACAAGGGTTCTCAATCTATTTACTGTGCTTTTGGGCACTGGCTGCCGTGTCGGTGAGATTATCGGTCTGCGTTGGGATGACTGTAACTTTGAAGAAAATCTCATTTCTATCAACCACAATATGACTTTTCGCAAGCCTGAAAACGAAAAGAAGATGAGGTTTCTCGTATCTACCCCTAAGACTGAAGCTGGCACGCGAGTGATTCCCATGCTCCGTGAAGTCAAGTCTGCCCTGCTCAATGAGCGGCTTCGCCAGATGGCAGAGGGCTTCAATCAAACTGAGGTTGATGGCTTTACAAACTTCATCTTCCATACAAAAAGGGGAAATCTTTATACCGACTCGTCTATTGATATGATCATTAGGCGCATTATCCGTGATTGTAATGCTGAGGAAACTGCTGCTGCAAAAGCGCAGCAACGGAAACCGATTTTACTCCCGCACTTCTCTGTCCATAATTTGCGGCACACATTCTGTACCCGTTTCTGTGAAAACGAAACCAACCTGAAAATCATTCAGGAAATCATGGGGCACGCCAATATTTCTACCACCATGGATGTCTATAATGAGGCAACCATGGAGAAGAAAAAAGCCAGCTTTGAGAACCTGGAAGGGAAAATTACGATTGGTTGAATCGTACACCAAAACATACACCATTTCACACAGTTTTTCTAAGCAGTTATGAAAAATTACGTGTAATAATTCAGGAAATATGCTTGAATCGTGATAGTTTGAGAACTTATAATGATATATACACTACAATATTTTAATCCCCTGGATCGCTGGCAGGCTGCCATCTCCAGGGGATTATTTTTTGTTAAGAAAGCAAAATACGGTCATTATCAAGCGTTTTGCCTGCATTCGTTTTGAACTGTTCCAGCAAATCTGCAACGGTCATACCCTGCCGTTTTTCACCTTGGATATCCAGAACAATACGCCCGCTGTCCATCATCAAAGTGCGATTGCCAAGGTCAAGGGCATTTTGCATATTATGCGTTACCATCAGCGTTGTAATCTGATGTTTTTCAACAACATCACGAGTGATTTGTAATACTTTTTCTGCCGTTGCCGGGTCAAGCGCCGCAGTATGTTCATCCAGCAAAAGCAGTTTAGGCGGCACCATGGTTGCCATCATCAGTGTCAGTGCCTGCCGCTGCCCGCCAGACAGCAAACCTACTGGTTGTTTCATCCGGTCTTCCAGCCCCATGCCAAGCAGCGCAAGCTGCTGGCGGAAATGCTCTTTTTCCGCACGGCTGACACGGGAAAACCATCCGCCATGCCCTGCCGCCAGTGCAAGATTTTCTTCGATGCTCATACCAGGCGCACTGCCGCGCATTGGGTCTTGAAACAGCCGCCCAATATGCCGTGCACGGGCAAACGCAGGCTGGAATGTAATATCCTTGCCATCAAGCTGGATAGCCCCGCTATCTGTTTGGAAATCCCCACAAATCGCATTAAATAAGGTGGATTTCCCTGCCCCATTGGAACCGATAATGGTGGCAAAATCACCTGGTTCCAAATGTAGGGATAATTCAGAAATTGCTTTTTTCTCATTCACGGTGCCAGGGTTAAAGGTCTTTGAAATGCCAGAAATCTTTAGCATCTGATTATTCCCCCTTTTTTGCTGTCAAACGACGATAAATCATTGGAAAATGGGATTTCAGATATGGCCCGGAAATTGCCAAAACAACAATCACTGAAGACACCAGCTTCAGCATAAACGCAGGCATATTAAAACGCAGCGCAATGGTATAAACCAGCCGGAAAATAAACGAACCGAGTACCACGCCAATTGCCCGGGGCAAAATACCACCGCGTCCAAGAAAAGTGCTGCCAATCAGCAGTGAAGCCAATGCAATGGTTACAATGCCCTGCCCAATATTAATATCCACTGATTTTTGTGCCTGCGCAAGCAGGCAGCCGGATAAACCAGTGAAAGCATTTGCAACACACAGCCCAACCGTTGTCGTAAAAACTGGGTTAATTGAGGAGGAACGCACCATATCAGGGTTATTGCCAGTTGCACGGATCGCAAGCCCCAGCCGTGTGCCTAGAAAAAGGGTTAAAAACGCAATCACGAGTATCACAGCAATGATGACAACAACCAATTCAAATTGTCCGGCAAGCGGCGTATCCGCAAAAAATTTTTTTGCCATGGTGAAAACGGTATCCGTGCGGTTCATATTCAGTAGTGAGGAACCACCCATTACAGCAATATTGATCGAATATAATGCCGTATTGACAATAATACCGGCAAGCAGGCTGTCTACGCCCATGCGGGTTTGCAGCAGCGCAGTGACAAACCCAGAACATACCCCCGCAAGCATTGCGGCAGGGATAGAAAGAAACGGATGCCCTGAAATGGCAACAACTGCACCCACAGCCGCGCCAAGGGTAAAACAGCCATCCGTAGACAAATCACATACATTCAGCATGGAATAGCTGAGGAACAAAGCAAGCACTGTCAGAGAACAAATCAGCCCAAGTTCCAAAGCAGTTTGTCCAAGGGACAACATAGCAGGCAATGTCAAAGGGGATTCCTCCTTTTTTATGAAATGTGTGTATGGGCAGACCCGCGGAATATCTCCACGGGTCTTTATCTCTTTTAATCTTTTGACAAATCGTCAAAGCTCTCTGCGGTAGTAATGCTAGATACTTTGGTGCAAAGTGGCTCAAATGCTGTTTTTACGGTGTTAAAATCCAGCTTTAATGCTTCACAAGTTTCAGTATTCACCGTTGCGGTGCCATTATCAAACGTCATCACCGCAAGTTTTGCCGGATCTACCCCATCCAGCAGGATTTGGGCAATCATATTTGCGGTTTCTTTGCCAAGGTTCGCGTAATCAACGCCATAACCCATAAACGCACCATTGAGCGCAAAGGAATCCGCACCGGTATAATGTGGGATGCCCGCGTCAATAAAGGTTTCATAGATGGAAAGTTCCGCAGTCATAATGGTGTTGTCGGTTGGCGTAAATACTGCGTCCACGCCATCAGCAACCAGCGCCTGCGCAGCAAGCATAACTTCATCGGTTGTGGTACCTGTGCGCTCTACATATGCAATATTATTCTGGGTTAAATATTCTTTTGCGTGCGCAATCGGTGTTGTAGAAGAATCTTCACCTGGGTCATATAACAGCCCGATTTTTTTCACATCCGGCTTGACTGCTTTGATAAGCTCCATAATCGCGTTGGTATCCAAATAATCCGAAGTGCCGGTTAAATTTGCGCCAGGCGCATCCAACGATTCTACAACGCCAGAACTAACCGGGTCAGAAACCGCTGAAAAAACAACCGGTGTCTGTGTTTCTTCTGTCGCCGCCTGCATTGCCATGGCAACTGGTGTTGCTACACCAACCATCAAGTCAACATTATCCGCTTCAAAGTTTGCAATGATTTGATTCATCACATTAGAATCACCATTGCAGTTATCCAGTGAAACATCAAATGTTACATTGTGTTCGGTTTCAATTTCATCCAGGCGGGATTCAATATTCTGTACAATCTGATTCAAAGACGCGTCATCGACATAATTGCAAATGCCGATTTTATAAACATCGCCATCCGCACCAGCGGCACTGCCGGAGCCAGCCTGACCGCTGGAACCTCCAGTGTTACTGGAATTGCCGGAACAGCCGGCAAGGGATAATGTCAAAGTCAGCGCAAGCGCTGCGGCAGTGATTTTCTTCTTTCTCATGGTCATTTCCTCCTAAAAAAATACGGGCAGCAGATGGAAGCTTTTTTCAAAATCCCAGCAAAACAGACATAAAAAAATGGCTGCTTATCCCACCATGGGACAAGAGCCAGAACTCCTGCGATACCACCCAAATTGACGTTACCAAAAAACAATAACGCCCGCTCGCTTTGCGCGCCATCACGCGCACCCGATGGATAACGGGTGGGTTCCCGTCAGCGCCTACTATGGTATGGATGAAAGCCCAATACCGGTTCAGGCTGCCCTCGGAAGTCCATTCACAACAGCTGCATACCACCCTGATTCCACCATCCAAGGCTCTCTAACGGCACACTATACTGGTTACTACTCTTCCTCACAGGTTTATCATATCAACGATAGTTATTATAACTTTCCGAATCCATTTTGTCAAGCGTGTATTTTTATAATTTATAAATTTTACATATATGAGAGCTGTATCTTGCCGAAAGAAATCAAATATAGCTCTCATAAAACAACAAAATGCCTTAAAACTTAACCGATTTGCCTTTTGGCATGATTATTTTTCTCTTATATATCTGCCAGAACGATAATTATCAACAGGCTGTCCATTTTCAGAGAAACACATTACAAGGTCATCACCAACTAATTCCAGATTCATAATAAATTCCACTGCCCAATTTACCGCCGTGGGAAGCATAAAACCAAAACTCAAAGCCAGAATCAGAGATGAAATTTTCCTTTTTATATTGTACATTCATCTTTCAATTCCTTTATGTTATGTCTTGCCCTGCAAATTTTTGTTGCTTTTTTATGGACAGGTTGTTATAATGGGCAATGAAAATCAAACCGCAAAACGGTATAAAAATACACAATGTTATATTCTATCAGCAGAAAGGAAGCAATCCACATTATGCTTGGAACAATTGTAAACACAGGGACAATTTTATGCGGCAGTCTGATTGGCGGCACCTTAAAAAAGGGGCTGCGTGAAGATTTACAGCAAGCTATGATTCGCGCAATGGGACTGGCAGCAACCGCGCTTGGCATCAGTACGATTGCAAAAAATATGCCAGGAAGCCACTATCCGGTTTTATTTATCTTAAGCCTTGGCATAGGCAGCGTGCTGGGCAGTGCCTTGCAGCTTGAAGAACATTTCACCAGTTTCGCTGACAGCCATTCTAAAACCAAACTGGGCAAAGGACTTTCTACCGCAATTTTAATGTTTTGTATTGGCACATTATCCATCCTTGGTCCCATTGAAAGCGCACTTCATCATGATAATACATTTTTACTTACCAACGCGACTTTGGATTTTATCACATCAATGGCGCTTGCCGCATCTTATGGTTATGGCATTGCTTTTGCTGCCCCAATTTTATTTTTATGGCAAGGGTCAATTTTTATGGGAGCTGGCGCAGTCAGCAAATTCCTGACCACTGATTTGCTGACCGAGATTTCCATTCTCGGCGGCATCCTGATTTTCAGTTCCGGGTTATCTATTCTGAAAATCAAAGATTGTAAAACCATGAATATGCTGCCTTCCCTGCTGATACCGCCGCTTTGGTTTGCCATAAAAGGATTTATTGGGTTTTAATCTTATTCCTGCTGCATTTCTAATGCCGCTTGATATAAGGCATTTTTCTTGACGCCTACATCTGCGGATACCCGTTTTACAGCATCTTTTAGGGTTTCCCCCTTTTCAATGGCAGACTGTACCTGTACAAGCGCCTGTGCCATGCGTTCTTCATCCTTTGGGTCATCCTCTGCCGCCCCTTCTACAATTAGTACAAATTCCCCACGCGGCAGCGTTTGGGAGAAATATTCCCGTGCTTCGCCTAACGTAAAACGCAAGGTTTCTTCATGCAGTTTTGTGATTTCACGCGAAAGTGAAATATGGCGTTCCTCACCAAATGCCGTACATAAATCCTCCAATGTCTGGCGCAATTTATGCGGCGCTTCATAAAAAATCATGGTGCGTTTTTCTGTTTTCAGGCTTTCCAAATGCTCACGGCGCACTTTTTTATTCATCGATAAAAACCCTTCAAAACACCATCGCCCCGTCGGCAGCCCAGATGCCGCGAGAGCACAAACCGCAGCACAGCAGCCCGGCACAACACATACCATAATGCCATGCTGGGCACATAATGCAACCAAATCCTCCCCTGGGTCAGATATTGCTGGCATTCCCGCATCTGTCATCAGGGCACAGCTTTCTCCTGCCAGCAGCCGGGATAAAATTTCTTCCCCGCGCTGGCGGCGGTTGTGTTCAAAATAACTCACCATCGGTTTTGCTGGCAAATCAAACGCAGCCAGTAATTTTTTTGTGACGCGAGTATCCTCCGCCGCAATGAAATCTACAGTGGAAATAGTTTGCTGTGCGCGCGGCGAAAAATCCCCTAAATTTCCAATTGGTGTAGCAATCAGATAAAGTATGCCTGCATCCATATTCCCCACTCCTTTCCGAAAATTGCTTTTGAAACTATTCTCATTATACTGGGCACAAAGGATTTGTCAATCTTCGTTTTGATATGCAGGCACCACATAAAACATAAAGTTTTCCGCATCAAACATTCCTAAATCTGTAATACGTATTTTGGGAATCACAGGCAATGCCATAAAACTCAGCGTGATAAATGGGTCATTCCATGCAGCAACACCCATTTGCCGCGCCGCCGCAACCATTTTATCCAGTTTTGCATTTAGCGTTTGCGCAGACCATGGCGACATTAAACCCGCAATTGGCAGCGGCAAGGTATCAATCACTTTGCCATGCCGCACAAGGGTATAACCACCCTGCACCCGGTCAATTTCACGCACAGCAATCTCCATATCCTGCGCATTTGTCCCGGCAACAATTAAATTATGAGAATCATGCGCAACTGTTGTTGCCACTGCTCCATTTCGCAGCCCATACCCCTCTAATAGCCCGCAGCCAATGTGCCCTGTCGCATGATGGCGCTCTAACACGGTGATATAACATAACTTCCCTTGTGCAATTGCTTTTTGTGCCCCAGTGCCGGTATATTCCCCTTTTTCAGTCGCAATTTCATGCGGTAAAATACGGATCACTGGATAACTCTGATCCGGCTCCAATTTTGGCACCAAATCAGCCGCAGTAAATGGCGCCAAATGCACAGAAGGCTGTGTAGGCAGCACAGGTGCAGACGCAAACGCAGGCTCTTTGCCTTTGTGGAATACCCGGGTAACATTCAAATCATGCAGATTATCAAACACAGCAAAATCCGCCTGATACCCTGGCGCAATCGCGCCTAAATGCGGCAAATGATAAATCTGCGCCGCATTGATTGTTGCAAGCTGGAATGCTGTTACAGGTTCCATGCCCAACGCAATCGCTTTTTTGATGCACCAGCGGATTGTTCCTTGCTGGCGAATATCTGCCAAATGCTTATCATCAGTACAAAATGCAAGCTGGTTTGTCGTGATATTTTCTTTCAGTACGCCGGATAAAATGACATCTAAATTCTGGGAAGCGCTTCCTTCCCGGATCAGCACAGCAATGCCTGCCCGCAGTTTTTCTTTGGCTTCCGCATATGAAATGGATTCATGGTCGGTTTGAATGCCTGCCGCCGCATACGCTTGCAGCGCATGACCACCCACTTGCGGCGCGTGACCATCAATAATTTTTTGTGAAAAACAATCCAGCTTATGCAAAACATCTGCATGACAGCCCAACACGCCTGTAATATCCATCATTTCCCCCAGCCCCAGCACCTGTGGATGTTCTGCAAACTGCATTAGGTCATTCGCTGACAACGTACAGCCTGCGTGTTCAAATGACGTTGCTGGCACGCAGGAAGGCAACTGCATATAATAATTCATGGGCAAATGTGCTGATGCATCCAGCATATACTGTATACCGGAAAGCCCAGAAACATTTGCAATTTCATGCGGATCTGTGATTAAAGTCGTAACGCCCCACCGGGATTCTTCCATACAGTAAACCGCAGGGCACGCCATAGAAGATTCTACATGGCAATGTGCATTGATAAGCCCTGGCGATATATATTGTCCCTGCAAATCAATGGTTTGTACTGCGGCATCATACTGCCCAACACCGGCAATATATCCATCCAGCACCGCAATATCTGCCTGGAACACCTCGCCATTAAATACATCAATCACTTGCCCGTTTTTCAAAACCAAATCCGCAGGATAGTCTCCTTTTGCGGCTTGTATTAACCGAGATTTTATCATAAAACTGCCCCTCCCTAAAAAACAAGGGCAAAGGGATTCTTCCCTTATGCCCTTGCTTTGTATCAAAACTCAAAGGATAACATATTTCAGGATAAAGATAACTGCCAGTGCATACATGACTGGACTAATCCGTTTTTGCTTTGCTTTGCCTGAAATCAGGTTAATCAGCACATAAGAAATCACGCCAAGTGCAATGCCTTCTGAAATCGAATACATAAATGGCATTGCAAACAATGCGATAAATGCAGGAACTGCATCGCCTGCATCATCAAAATCCACCTTCAATATCGTGGATAACATCATAAATCCAACAACAATCAAAGCAGGCGCTGTCGCAAAGGATGGAATTGCAAGAAATACCGGCGATAAAAACAAGGATAAAATGAAAAACAACGCTGTTACCATCCCTGTCAAACCAGTACGCCCACCAACTGCGACGCCAGATGCAGATTCTACAAAAGTTGTTGTGGTGGAAGTCCCAAGCACTGCCCCGGCAGATGTTGCGATTGCGTCGGAAAACAATGCGCCACGGATACGCGGCAGCTTGCCTTCTTTATCCAGCATATCTGCTTTTGAGGCCACCCCCATCAACGTGCCAAGCGTATCAAACATATCAACAAACAGGAACGCCAACATAATTGTCACAAAGTTTGAGTTGAGTATGCCAGAGAAATCCAACTTAGCAAAAGTCGGCGCGATGGATGGAATCGACAGCCCATTCGAAAAGTCAGGCAGCAAGGAAAACATCCCCAGTTCCGCATTCGGCACATATAGCCCAACCAGTTCACAAACAATGCCAAGCACCCATGTTGCGAGTATCCCCCATAAAATGCCGCCTTTTATATTCTTAATCATAAAAACAGCCGTTAGAATTACACCAACAAGCGCTAATAAAGCACCCATACCTGTAGAAAAGAAAGTACCATCTTTCAGCGATTGGGCAAAAGGATACATCCCTAACAAAGTGCTGTCATTATTAACAACTAATTTTGCGTTTTGCAGCCCAATGAAAGTAATAAACAAACCAATGCCACAGGATACACCATATTTTAAGCAGGCGGGAATTGCGTTAAAAATCGCTTCCCGGACATTTGTCACGGATAGTACGACAAATATCAACCCTTCGACAAAGACGGCTGCAAGTGCCGCCTGCCAAGTATATCCATAATTTAAAACAACCGTATAAGCAAAATAAGCGTTCAGCCCCATGCCAGCAGAAAGCGCAAACGAATAGTTGGCTAATAGTGCCATCAAGATGGTACCCAACGCAGACGCAAGACAAGTGGCAGTAAATACCGCACCTGTATCCATACCAGATGCACCAAGGATGCTTGGGTTGACAGCAAGAATATATGCCATCGTCATAAATGTTGTCAACCCTGCGATAATTTCGGTTTTTACTGTTGTGCCGGATTCCGACAAATGAAAAACCCGTTCCAATAAACCATTGTTCATAACAGGTAACTCCCCCCATAATAAAAAATAAGAAATGGATTATATTTCATTGTGAATACCCCCATTCCTGCTTTCATCATAAAGCAATTTGCGCAGTTTGTCAATTCAAAGTGTAATTTCGTCGCTTTTTTTGTGAAAAACAAACATAAATAATGCCATATTTCACCAAACCCACAAACCTTACAAGACTCCCCTGCATGGCTGACAAAAACATTTTACAAATCAAATTCAAAGATTTATTTTATTTTCTCTTAATTTCCGGCTGATAATATGATATAATGTTCGCAAGCGGGCAGACATATCCGTTTTATCTGGATATCATAATAACAAAAAAGTGTGGCATCCATACTTAAATTTTGCCCGCTGTTATGGTATAATATTTGCAGTGTGCTACTGTAAATGCTTTGCCTGCTTTCTGTAAAGACAGGGGCGCGCAGCGCAAATGAAGTTTTCTTTGCTTACTTTCTTTTACAAAAGAAAGTAAGGAGGTGGGATGGTGCAATATTTTTTCGTTTATCTGCTGACAATAAACCTGATTGGCGCGGGGCTAGCTGTGCTTGACAAATGGAAAGCACAACATGGGCGCTGGCGCATCCCGGAAAAAACGCTTTTTCTGGCGTGCGCACTCGGCGGGTGCCCTGGGGTTTATTTTGCCATGCGGCTTTGCCGCCATAAAACATTGCATAAACGCTTTATGTGGGGAATCCCAGCAATCTTTGTTTTGCAACTGTTTGTGGCAGCAGCAATCTATTATTTAAAAATCCATGAAGGGTTATTCTAAAAGTATGACACAATTTATTATCCGTAAATTCATTCCAGATGCAGAAAATGTAAAAGATGCGCAGGTGCGGGAACGGTATGGCATCGTTTCTGGCATTGTTGGGCTGCTCTGTAACTTTTTCTTATTCGCAGTCAAATTGTGCATTGGTTTGGCAACTGCATCCATCTCTGTTGCCGCTGACGCGGTAAACAATCTTTCCGATGGCTTGTCCTCTCTGATTTCAGTCATTGGGTTCAAACTGGCTGGCAAAGCACCAGACAGCAAACACCCTTTTGGCTATGGACGTACCGAATATCTGGCAGGGCTTGCCGTTGCATTCCTTATTGGGCTTGTCGGCATTGAATTTGCAAAATCTTCAATCGAACGTATCCTGCATCCCTCCCCTATCCTGTTTTCTCCGGTACTCCTTGTCATCCTTGCGCTGAGTATGCTCGTAAAACTTTGGATGGGCGCCTTTAACCGCGAATTGGGACACCGCATTGATTCCCCTGTTTTACTCGCTGCGATGCAGGATTCTATCAATGATGTCGTGACAACAACGGTTGTGTTGGTTGGTATGGCAGCTTCCCGCTTTACCGATGTTCCAATTGATGGGTATGTTGGACTGATTGTTGCCGCTTTCATCTTATGGTCTGGTATAGGCATTGCCCGTGATACGCTTAATCCGCTCATCGGGCAAGCGGCTGACCCCGATATTGCCCAAAATATCGAAAGTATTGTGCTGGAGTTCAATGGGATTATTGGCGTACACGATTTAATCGTGCATAACTATGGCGCTGGGAAATTTTTGGCTTCCCTGCATGCCGAAGTACCGGATACGGCAAATTTTGTCGCTATCCACGAAGTGGTAGACGAAGCCGAAAAAGAAGTCTGGAAACGCACTGGTGTGTTCCTTGTTATCCATATGGACCCGATTTCGGTCAATGACGCCCGTGTGGACCATTTCCGCACCTTGGCTGATGCTGTGATTACACGGGTCGACAGCCGCTTGACCATGCACGATTTCCGTGTGGTGGACGGTGACCGGCAAATTAACCTGATTTTTGATGTTGTTGCCCCATTTGAGTACCAAGGTGAAAAACGCACTACACTTTTGCGGGATATCCGCAAGGGACTGCGTGCGCGGGATAAACGCTTTAATGCTGTCATTACAGTAGACCATCAGATGTAACTATGATAAAAAAGCTGCATCTTACAAATGAACAAAAATGACTGGAGGCTAACTATGCTGCTGATTTATACTGCCCACATTATGGACCCTTATACCGGGCTGGATGGGCTGCGCGATATTCTGATTGATGATAATGGCATGATTGCCAAAGTGGAAAAACATATTGACTGGGCATCTTCCGGCGGTTCTGTAAAACTGATTGATGCCAAAAGTATGACGGTTGCACCAGGATTCGTGGATGGGCATGTCCATTTCCGCGACCCCGGGCAAACCCAAAAAGAAGATATTCAAACCGGTGCGCAAGCTGCTGCCGCAGGCGGTTATACCAGCGTTGTCTGTATGGCAAACACTTCCCCTGCCTGCGATAACTTGGAAACCCTGCAATATGTGCAGCAGCAAGCCGCTGCACAGCCGCTTGTCAACATTTTGCAGGCTTGTGCCATCACCAAGGGCTTACAAGGCAAGGAACTCACCGATTTTGAAACGCTGCTCGCCGCAGGCGCGCCCAGCTTCACAGATGATGGCATCCCATTACAGGACGCTGCACTGGTTATGCGTGCTATGGAAAAAGCTGCCGCGTGTGACGCGCTGCTGTCTTTCCACGAAGAAGCGCCTGAGTTTATCGGTTCCCATGGCATCAATGCCGGTTCTGCGGCCGCAAAGGAATTTGGGCTTGCAGGCGCAAAACCAATTTCTGAAGAAGTGATGATTGCAAGGGATATTGCGCTTGCACTGCGTTCAGGCGCACGGGTCATATTCCAGCATATTTCCAGCGCATTGTCTGTTTCCCTAATCCGGGCTGGCAAAGCACTTGGCGCAAAAATCTATGCCGAAGTAACCCCCCACCATTTGGCGCTGACCGAAGACGCTGTGCTGGAATGCGGCACACTTGCGCGGATGAACCCCCCACTGCGCACCGAAACGGACAGGCAGGCACTCATTGCCGGGCTGAAAGATGGTACCATAGATATGATTGCAACCGACCATGCCCCACATACCACAGAAGAAAAAGCATTGCCTTTTGTTGACGCGCCTTCAGGCATTATCGGGCTGGAAACCGCATTTTCCGTATGCAATACCATGCTGGTCAAAACTGGGCGCATGACCCGTATGCAGCTTTTGACCCGCATGAGCAAAAACCCGGCAGAAATCTATGGGCTAAAAGGCAAATCCATTGAACCTGGCAACCGGGCAGAACTTGTCCTGCTGGATTGGGATGCCACCAAAACATATACAGAATACCACTCCAAGGCTTCCAACAGCCCATTTACCGGCAAGCCGCTGCGCGGCGCTGTCAAAGGGGTTGTCATGGGGCAGCAAGAACGACGGTTCCGCTGACAATAACACAGAAAGGATATCGGTGCAATTATGGACGAAAGAGAAACACGAGCCGCGCAGGAGCCTATCCCCTTCCCAGACCCCGCTGCATATGCGCAAGCGCAGGCTTCCCACAGGCAGACTCAGCAACGTGCCCAGCAATCCACACAGCCGCGCCGGCGGAGAAAAAATAAAAAAACATT
This sequence comes from uncultured Butyricicoccus sp., assembly GCA_910584935.1. Lineage (GTDB taxonomy): Bacteria > Bacillota > Clostridia > Oscillospirales > Butyricicoccaceae > Butyricicoccus_B. The sequence continues at coordinate 13,877 of CAJUDU010000054.1, forward strand.
GGTACTTCAGCGCCGCCTGTTGGTATTTGGCATTGCATTCGGCATTTTTTTGATTATTTTCTCCATGGGCGCCCTTTGGGGCGGCGGGCGTGGCCCCAAAATTGATGAACAATCCATCATAGAACAACTGAAAACTTTGGATTCCCTTTCCCAAACCACCCTTCACTTTACCAATATTGAACGGTTTGCAGATGTTGATGAGTTCTATGGCTGGGATGCTTCTGATTATAACAGCTTTATCCTTTCCTATGAAGGCTCTGCCAAAGCCGCTGTAGACCCGAAAGGGGTCAAAGTAGAGATAAAAGGTAAAACCGTCACCGTTACCCTGCCAGCGGCAACCGTCCTAAGCACAGAAGTGGCGGAAGATAGTATTTCCCTTGTGAAAGATGGAAAATTAGAATCCATCCAGCTGACTGACCTTGATGGGTTCAAAGAAAACCAAAAAAGCGTCATTGACGCTAAAGTCACTGCTGGACAGTTATTATTTGATGCCTCTGCCAAAGCAAAAGTATCCGCCACTGCCCTTACCCAGGCATTTTGCGGGGAAAAATATGATGTCGTAATCAAATAATAAGGCTTACGGGCTGCCATATCAAGTGGCAGCCTGTTTCCATCATAGCAAAAGAGTTTACAAAATGTTCAGCAATCTGCCACAGGAATTTGGTAGAACCAAAGCCCATTTTACGTTACACTAATCATAGAAAAGAATCGATAACTAGGAGGTTTATACATTTGAACAATATGCTTACTGTCACCCCTACCGTTGAAAGCCTTGCGGAACTATGCCGCAAAAACAGCCGTATTGATAGCTCCCTTTACCAACAATATGACGTCAAACGCGGGCTGCGCGATATCAATGGACATGGTGTTGTTGCTGGACTGACCAATATTTCTGATATCATCTCCCGTAAAGTAATTGATGGGAAAGAAGTTTCCTGCCCTGGCGAGCTTTATTACCGGGGTTATAATATCAATACTTTAGTCCGCGGGTTCGTCCAAGAGGGACGTACCGGCTTTGAGGAAACCACGTTCCTGCTCCTTTTTGGGCAGCTCCCAAACCCTGACCAGCTTGCCGCGTTTTCCCGCCTGCTTTCTGGCAGCCGCACGCTGCCAACCAATTTCGTGCGGGATGTCGTGATGAAAGCTTCTACCCGCGACCTGATGAACAACCTTTCCCGCAGTGTGCTCACCCTTGCCTCTTACGATGATTGCTGCGATGATATCAGCCTGCCAAATGTCTTGCGGCAATGCCTGATGCTGATTTCTGTATTCCCAATGCTGGCGGTTTATTCTTACCATGCCTATAACCATTATGAATGCGGCGGCAGTATGTACATCCATTATCCTTCGGCTAATCTTTCCACCGCAGGCAATATCCTGCGCATCCTGCGCCCAGATATGCGCTATACGCCGCTGGAAGAACGGGTGCTTGACCTTGCGCTTGTCCTGCATATGGAACACGGCGGCGGCAACAATTCTTCCTTCACCACCCATGTTGTAACATCCTCCGGCACAGATTCCTATTCTGCAATCGCTGCCGCGCTGGGCAGCCTAAAAGGCCCCAAACATGGCGGTGCCAATATTAAAGTTGTGCAGATGTTTGATGACCTGCGCAATCATGTTTCTGATACCACTGACCGTGAAGCAGTTCAAGATTATCTATTAAAACTGCTGCATAAGGAAGCATTTGACTGCAAAGGGCTAATCTATGGTATGGGACATGCGGTTTACTCGCTTTCTGACCCACGTGCGCAGGTTTTCAAGAGTTTTGTCAGCCAACTTGCGCATGAAAAAGGGCGAGATGCAGATTTTGCGCTTTATGAACTGGTAGAAAGTCTTGCTTCCGACCTAATCGCAAAAGAACGCCATATTTACAAAGGCGTCAGCGCAAATGTGGACTTTTATTCCGGGTTTGTCTATTCCATGCTAGGGCTGCCCACAGAATTATATACCCCGATGTTCGCAACTGCACGTATTGTTGGCTGGAGCGCCCACCGGCTGGAAGAACTGATTAACACAGATAAAATTATCCGTCCGGCTTATCTGCCGGTGCAGAGCCAGCGGGATTACCTGCCGCTGGAACAGCGGGAATAAAACCTTTTTCCGATACCCAAAAGAGGCTGTGGCATAAAAAATGCCCCAGCCCTTTTCCTTGTTGAGAAAGAAATGCCGCTTATACGCTCTTTGGAGCAGAATAATTTCTGCGATTTGCACGAAAGAAATTTCAGCAGGGTTCTTGTAAATCCGGGGAATTTTCTTTACAATAAGAATGAGCATTACTTGAAAGCAGGGGAGTATCATGAAAAAACAAGGGTTCGATAATGATAAGTATTTGGCAATGCAATCCGCGCATATCAAAGAACGCATTGCCCATTTTGGCGGTAAACTGTATTTGGAATTTGGCGGGAAATTATTCGATGATTACCATGCCTCCCGCGTATTACCTGGCTTTGCACCAGACAGCAAAGTCCGTATGTTGGCGCAGATGAAAGATGAAGCAGAAATTATCATTGTGATTTCTGCTGGTGATATTGAAAAAAACAAAGTGCGTGCGGATATTGGCATTACCTATGATATGGATGTCCTACGTTTGATTGACGCATTCCGCGGCATTGGTTTATATGTTGGCAGTGTTGCCATTACCCAATATGCTGGGCAAGCCGCTGCGGATGCCTTCAAAAAACGGCTGATTGCCCTTGGCGTGCAGGTCTATACCCATTATCCAATTTCGGGTTACCCCAGCAATGTACCCCTTATTGTATCCGATGAAGGCTATGGGCATAATGACTACATTGAAACCACCCGCCCGCTTGTTGTTGTAACCGCGCCTGGTCCCGGTTCCGGCAAAATGGCAACTTGCCTGTCCCAGCTTTACCATGAATATAAACGCGGCGTCAGCGCAGGCTACGCAAAATTTGAAACCTTCCCTGTGTGGAACCTGCCGCTAAAACACCCTGTCAACCTCGCTTATGAAGCCGCAACCGCTGACCTCAATGATGTGAATATGATTGACCCGTTCCATCTGGAAACATACGGGCAAACAGCAGTCAATTATAATCGTGATGTTGAAATTTTCCCGGTTGTCGCCGCGATTTTTGAAAAAATCGCAGGCGAAAGCCCTTACCATTCTCCAACCGATATGGGCGTAAATATGGCGGGTTATTGCATTGTTGATGATGAAATATGCCGGGAAGCTT